>CALWBS010000062.1 GCA_944376135.1 uncultured Enterocloster sp. | reverse complement strand
TCAGCACCCTGGTCTGCGGCGCGGGAATCTTTATTTTCCTGCTGTTCACCGCTTACGACACAAAGAAGATTCAGGCATATCACGCGTATTTTGGAAATATGCCGGAAATGGCTGCCAAGGCCTCCATTTTTGCGGCTCTTCAGCTGTATCTGGATTTCATCAATTTGTTTGTATACCTGGTACAGATTCTTGGAAAGAAGAAATAATCAAATACAACAAGGGGGAGACATAACCATGCTGATTGGAGCGCTGGAAGCAGGCGGCACAAAGATGGTCTGCGCTGTGGGCAGGGAGGACGGAACAATTTTGGATCAGATGTCCATTCCCACCACTTCGCCTGAGGAAACCATTCCGAAAATCATTTCTTATTTTAAAGACAAGAACATAGAGGCGCTGGGGGTGGCGGCTTTTGGGCCGGTGGATGTAAATCCCCAGTCAGAAACTTACGGATACATTTTGGATACACCTAAGCTGGCATGGCGCCACAAAGATCTCCTTGGCGCCCTGAAAAAGGAACTTTCCGTTCCCATGGGGCTGGATACAGATGTGAACGGCTCCTGCCTGGGCGAGATGACCTATGGCTGTGCAAAGAATCTGGACAGCGTGATCTATCTCACTATCGGTACGGGTATCGGTGTGGGGGTGGGAATTAACGGAAAGCCCCTCCACGGCATGCTTCACCCGGAGGGCGGCCACATTCTTTTGAGCCCTCACCCGGATGATCCCAAGGGCGGCATCTGCCCTTACCATAAAAATTGTTTGGAAGGGCTGGCCTGCGGCCCATCTATCGAGGCGCGATGGGGAAAGAAAGCAGTGGAGCTGGCGGACCGGACAGAGGTGTGGGAATTGGAGAGCTTCTACATTGCACAGGCGCTGGTGGATTTTATCATGATCTTATCGCCTAGGAAGATTATCCTGGGAGGCGGGGTGATGCATCAGGAGCAGCTGTTCCCATTAATCAGAACCAAAGTAAAAGAGATGCTGGGCGGCTACTTGAATACACGGGAGCTGGCGGATATGGATTCTTATATTGTGCCGGCCAGCCTTCACGATGACCAGGGGATTATGGGCTGCATCAAGCTGGGACTTGACGCCCTGGCACAGGCATGACAAACGGGCAGCCACTCACCAGTCTGAAGGGTGTGGGAGAAAAAACGGGAAAGCTGTTTGAGCGGCTGGGCATTGTGACTGTGCGTGACCTGCTTTCCTACTATCCCAGGGATTATCAGGCCTATGAGCCGCCTGTTCCCATTGGCCAGTTAAAAGAGCAGAAGATGATGAGCGTAGAGTCGGCATTGGTCACAAATGCCGACCTCCTTCGTTTTAACCGGATGCAGCTTGTATCTGCGAATATCCGGGATCTTACCGGGAGCCTGCAGCTTGCCTGGTACAACATGCCCTATATGCGGAGCAACTTAAAGACCGGGGAGGTGTATGTGTTTAGAGGGCGGGTTGCGAGGAAGCGGGGACGGCTCGTCATGGAGCAGCCCGAAGTGTTCACCCCCGAGGCCTACGAGGCCTTGGCGGGAAGTCTTCAGCCGGTCTACGGCCAGACAAAGGGACTGGGAAATAAGGTCATTGTGAAACTGATGCGTCAGGCACTTAAAGACCGGCAGCTGGAGCGGGAGTACATGCCCGCCAAAATCCGCAGGCGGCAGGAACTGGCGGAGATCAATTACGCGCTGGAGCGGATCCATTTTCCCGCGGACCGGCAGGAACTCTTATTTGCCAGAAAGCGGCTGGTGTTCGACGAATTCTTCTTATTTTTAACCGGGGTCAGGCGTCTTAAAGAACAGCGGGAGAATAAGCCGTCTTCTTTTGTGATACGGGAGATCCCTCAGGCCCGGCATCTGAAGGATTCCCTGCCTTACCGCTTGACCGGCGCTCAGGAGCAGGCCTTTGCGGATGTGTGCAGGGACATGGGCAGCGGCTTTGTCATGAACCGCTTGCTTCAGGGGGATGTGGGATCGGGAAAAACCATGGTTGCAGTGCTGGCGCTTTTAGCCGCTGCGGAAAACGGCTTTCAGGGCGCTATGATGGCGCCTACAGAGGTCTTGGCCAGACAGCACTATGAGTCCATCTCTGGTCTTTTTTCGTCATGCGGCATTGACAGGAAGCTTGTTCTGGTGACTGGCTCCATGACAGCGAAGGAGAAGCGGGAGGCATATGGGCGCATCGCCTCCCATGAGGCGGATATCATTGTGGGAACCCATGCGCTGATTCAGGAAAAGGTGATCTATGACAAGCTGGCCCTGGTGATCACGGACGAGCAGCACCGCTTCGGCGTGGGGCAGCGGGAGATGTTAAGCGGCAAGGGAGACAGTCCCCACGTGCTGGTCATGAGCGCGACGCCTATTCCCCGGACTCTGGCGATTATTCTCTACGGGGATCTGGATATATCGGTGATTGATGAGCTGCCTGCAGGCCGTCAGGCCATCAAAAACTGCGTGGTAGACCCGGGATGGCGCCCCAAGGCCTATGCATTTATTGAAAATCAGGTGGCTCAGGGCCGCCAGGCGGCGCTGATGGCCCCCACGGAAATTCTTGCGCAGCA
>CALWBS010000061.1 GCA_944376135.1 uncultured Enterocloster sp. | reverse complement strand
GGGACAATCAGGGAATCATCGGCCTGGAGGTCAAATACGAGCAGTATCTGAAGGGGAGAAACGGCACGATACTGACGCTGACCGATGCAAAGGGCGTGGAGCTCTCAGAGAGCGGGGAGGAGCGGATTGAGCCGGCAGCGGGCTGGGACCTGCATGTGAGCCTGGATGTGAATATTCAGAAATACGCCGAACAGCTTGCTTACCAGACATTGGAACGCAAAAATGCTAAAAAAGTGTCCATCATTGTGATGAACCCCCAGAACGGAGAAATACTTGCTATGGTAAATGTTCCGGAATTCAACCTGAATGACCCTTTCACCCTGGACCAGAATCTGGCCAGCGAGAGTCTCCGCCAAGCGGCGGCAGAGCGCGGGACCGTATCCGGCGAGAAAAAGCAGGAGCTTTTAAATCAGATGTGGCGCAACGCCTGCATCAATGATACCTATGAGCCTGGCTCCACGTTTAAAATCATCACTGCTGCGGCAGGGCTGGAAGAGGGAGCTGTGAAGCTTTCTGACACATTTAATTGTCCGGGCTTCCGCATTGTGGAGGACCGGAAAATCCGCTGCCACAAGGTGGGAGGACACGGGACAGAGAATTTTCTCCAGGGGGCCATGAATTCCTGCAACCCGGTGTTTATTGATGTGGGGCAGCGCCTGGGGGTGGATGCCTACTATCGATATTTCACCCAGTTCGGCCTAAAGGAGAAGACCGGCATTGATCTGCCCGGTGAGGCGGGCACCATCATGCACAAAAAGGAAGATATGGGCCCGGTAGAATTGGCTACCGTGTCTTTTGGCCAATCCTTCCAGATCACTCCCATCCAGCTCATCACCACAGCGGCCTCCATCGTGAACGGAGGCAGGCGGGTGACGCCCCATCTGGGGGTGCGGGCCGAGAGCCGGGACGGCAGCGCGGTCCGGGAATTTACCTATGAGCCGGGGCGGCAGATCCTCTCGGAGGAGACCAGTGCCACCATGCGCTATATTTTAAAGCAGGTGGTGGCGGACGGCAGCGGAAGAAACGCGCAGGTGGAGGGATTTTCCATCGGCGGGAAGACGGCCACCTCGGAGAAGCTTCCCCGGAGCCTAAAAAAATACATTTCTTCCTTTATCGGTTTTGCCCCGGCCGAGGATCCCCGGGTTATGGCGCTGATTACCATCGACGAGCCGGAGGGAATTTACTATGGGGGAACCATCGCGGCGCCGGTCGTCGGCGATCTGTTTGCGAATATCCTGCCCTATATGGGAGTGAAACCGGCGGAGGAAACCATTAGTTGACATACAGCCGGTTGATTATTCGGACAAAAAGACGTATACTAAACGTAAATGTCTACATAGGAGATTGAGGTGCCTTTATGATTCATGAAACCATACTAGCCGTTATCATTGCATTCGCCATCAGTGCCCTGTTGTGTCCCATCATCATTCCGTTTCTGCACAAACTGAAATTTGGCCAGCAGGTGCGGGAGGACGGTCCGCAGAGCCATTTAAAAAAGCAGGGAACACCGACGATGGGCGGGCTGATTATCCTGTGCAGCATTGTGATCACATCTATTTTTTATATACCCGCATATCCCAAGATTATCCCCGTGCTGTTTGTGACGGTGGGATTCGGCATTATCGGGTTTATGGATGATTACATTAAAATCGTCATGAAGCGCTCCGAGGGCTTAAAGCCCTGGCAGAAGCTGGCAGGACAGTTTGTGATTACGGGAATTTTTGCATGGTATCTGTTAAACATCGGGGACGTGGGCACCAGGATGCTGGTTCCGTTTACCGGCGGATTTGATACGGGACTCTTTCTGGACCTGGGAATCTTATTTGTCCCTGCCCTGTTTTTTATCGTGCTGGGCACGGACAATGGGGTGAACTTCACCGATGGCTTAGATGGGCTGTGCACCAGCGTCACCATCCTTGTGGCCACGTTTCTCACCATTGTGGCCATCGGAGAAAATATGGGAATCAGCCCCATCACCGGCGCGGTGGTGGGAAGTCTTCTGGGCTTTCTGCTTTTTAATGTATATCCGGCCCGTGTATTTATGGGCGATACCGGCTCCCTTGCGCTGGGAGGATTTGTGGCTTCCTCGGCTTACATGATGGAGATGCCGCTTTTTATCCCCATCATTGGGCTGATTTATCTGGTAGAGGTTCTGTCGGTGATTATGCAGGTGGCATATTTTAAAAAGACCGGGGGAAAGCGTATCTTCAAGATGGCCCCCATCCACCATCATTTTGAGCTGTGCGGCTGGTCGGAGACACGGGTGGTGGCCGTATTTTCCATTGTGACCGCCATTCTGTGCATGGTGGCGTATCTGGGGCTGTAGAGAGAAACTCACAGCTGACTAAGGCGAAGGAGGTTAGGGACGAATGAACCAGAGTCAGAGGGTGTTAGTGGCCGGGACAGGCGCAAGCGGCATTGCGGCGGCAAAGCTTGTTCTGGAGCGAGGCGGAGAAGTGGTGCTCTATGACGGAAATGTAAATTTAAAGGAAAAAGAAATCAAGGAGAAATTTGAGGATTCCTCCAAGCTGACGGTGGTGCTGGGCGAGATCAAGCGCTCGGATCTGCTGGGCGTGGAGCTGTGCATCATCAGCCCGGGAATTCCCCTCACCAGCCCTTTTGTAGCCGTGGTGGATGAGGCGAAAATTCCTATATTGGGGGAGATTGAGCTGGCTTACCAGTGCGGCGCCGGGCGTCTTTTGGCTATCACGGGGACGAACGGAAAGACAACCACCACAGCCCTCACCGGGGAGATTATGAAGGCCCAGTTTGAGGAGGTCTTTGTGGCGGGGAATATCGGGGAGCCCTACACCGGCCAGGTGTCCCGGATGACAGAGGAGTCTGTCACGGTTTTGGAGGTGTCCAGCTTCCAGCTTGAGACCATCATGGATTTTCGCCCGGAGGTGAGCGCGATTTTAAATATCACGCCGGATCACCTGGACCGCCATGGGACTATGGAAAATTATATCCAGATCAAGGAGGGAATTACTTTAAATCAGACCGAGAAGGACGCGGTGGTCTTAAATTATGATGACCCCATTCTCCGGGAGTTTGGGGAGCGGGAGGACTTAAAGCCCAAGGTCATCTGGTTTTCCAGCAGGGAGAAGCTGAAGGACGGAATGTGCATGGAGGGGGACGAGATTGTCTGGTGCCAGAACGGGCGGCAGACTTCCCTGGTGAATGTGAAAGAGATGCAGCTTTTAGGCAGGCACAATTATGAAAATGCCATGGCGGCAGCTGCCATCGGAATCCGCATGGGGGTTCCCATCTCCAAAATCAGCCGTGTGCTGAAGGCGTTTAAGCCGGTAGAGCATCGGATTGAGTTTGTTCGGGAGCGGACCGGCGTTCGCTACTATAATGATTCCAAGGGTACCAATCCCGACGCTGCTATTCAGGCCCTAAGGGCCATGCCCGGCCCCACCATTCTCATCGCGGGAGGCTATGATAAGAACAGCACTTACGACGAGTGGGTTGAGGAATTTGCCGGCAAGGTGAAGTACCTGGTGCTCATTGGCCAGACCCGGGATAAGATTGCGGCCTGCGCCAAGGAGCACGGCTTTACGGAGATCATGTATGCGGAGGATATGCAGGAGGCGGTTCAGGTCAGCGCGGTTTATGCGGATATCGGGGACTGCGTGCTGTTAAGCCCTGCCTGCGCCAGCTGGGGGATGTTCAAGAACTATGAGGAGCGGGGCCGCATTTTCAAGGAGTGTGTCATGGAGCTGTAGGAGGTAGATGCGTATGGCAAAAAGAAAGGCAGCAGCCAGCAGTGTGCGCCGGATGGACGAGGCCAGGATGCGGCAGATGCAGGTCGGGGGAGTGCGCCAGGCAGCGCCGGCGGGCCGGGTGCGCCAGCCTCGGGTGGGGGCGCCCGAAGATCAGGAAATCCGCGTAAGAAAGAAGAAAAAAGTGCGGCATTTTTACGACTACAGCCTGCTGTTTTGCATCATTTTCCTCACAGCCTTCGGGCTGGTGATGATTTACAGCGCCAGTTCCTACTCCGCTCAGCTCGATCCCCGGTATGGGGGGAATGGGGCCTACTTTATGCAGCGCCAGGGCGCCATCGCAGCGGCAGGATTTGTCTGCCTGTTTATTATTTCCAAGATGGATTACCATATTTTTGCCCGTTTCTCAGTGGCGGCCTATATCCTGTCCTACGTGCTGATGATCGCAGTGAGTCTTGTGGGAACCGAGGCCAACGGCAAGAAGCGGTGGCTGGGGGTGGGCCCCTTCAGCTTCCAGCCCACGGAGTTTGTAAAAATCGCCCTCATCGTGATGCTGGCGGCGGTGATTACCTCCATGGGAAACCGGATCAACCGGCCCAAGAGCGCCCTTGCGGTAGCGGGCCTGGCCCTTCCTCTGGCAGCTCTCATCGCCATGAACAATTTGAGCTCCGGAATCATCGTCTGCGGCATCGTGTTCGTCATGCTCTTTGTGGCCTGCAAGATTAAATGGCCCTTCTTCGCTATGGGCGCCGCAGGGGTGGGGATTCTGGCCGGAGCCGGACCTATCGGAAGCGCCCTCCTGCAGATCGGTCTTTTAAAGCCCTACCAGTACAGCCGGATCGAGGCCTGGCTGAACCCCGAATCCGACCCTATGGGAAATGGCTTCCAGGTTCTTCAGGGGCTTTACGCCATTGGCTCAGGCGGCCTGGTGGGGCAGGGACTGGGAGAGAGCATCCAGAAGCTGGGCTTTCTTCCGGAGTCCCAGAATGATATGATTTTTGCCATTATCTGCGAGGAGCTGGGGCTTTTTGGGGCGGTTTCCATCATTTTGATTTTCCTCTTTATGATTTACCGTTTTATGGTGATTGCCAACAATGCCCCCGACCTCTTCGGCGCTCTTTTAGTGGTGGGGGTCATGGGCCATATCGCCATCCAGGTGATCTTAAACATCGCCGTGGTAACCAACACCATTCCCAACACGGGAATCACTCTGCCCTTCATCAGCTACGGGGGAACGTCGATTCTCTTTCTGCTCATGGAGATGGGGGTGGTGCTCAGCGTGTCGAATCAGATTAAGCTGGAGACGTAATGCGCCGGCGCACGCTTGTGCCGGGACGCCGGGCGCGGTCAAAGCCTGCTTTCCTCCGGGGACCTGCACCCAAGGTGTTTTTCCTGCATATGCTTTAATTAGAAAGCATAAAGGCAGGAGGTGCCCCATTGTCTGAGATTCAGATTTTCGGCCTGTCCCCCTTAAAGGGGGAGATATCCATACAGGGTTCTAAAAATGCCGTCCTCCCCATGATGGCGGCGGCCCTTCTTCACAAGGGGGTGACCGTCCTCATGAATGTCCCTGTAATCCGGGACGTGTCCTGCATGGCGGATATTTTGGAATATCTGGGGTGCTGCATCAGGCGCCAGGGGGACTGCCTGGCGATTGATGCCAGGAACATTGATCGCACGGGAATACCGGATCACTTTGTCCGCGCTATGCGGTCCTCCATTGTGGTGCTCGGCGCTCTCTTGGGGCGGATGGGGGAGGGCAGCGGATGCTATCCGGGCGGATGCCTGATTGGTGCCAGGCCCATTGATCTGCATATAAAGGTTCTAAAGGAGCTGGGAGCGGAAATCCTTGAGGAGGAGAATCACCTGACGGTGCGGCGCGGCCCGGAGGGAATCCGGGGGGCAGAGATTCATCTCGCCTATCCCAGTGTGGGAGCCACGGAACAGGCCATCCTGGCCTCGGTTCTGGCCCGGGATGTGACGGTGATCCACGGAGCGGCGAAGGAGCCGGAGATTGCGGAACTCTGCGATTTCCTCAACAACATGGGAGCCATTATCTGCGGGATGGGGACTGAGCATCTGATGATTCAGGGCGTGCGGTGCCTGCACGATGCCAGTTTCCGTGTGGACGGAGACCGGATTGTGGCGGGAACGTACGCGGCAGCCGCAGCCGCTGCGGGCGGAGATATCCTCATGAAGGGGATAAAGTCCTCCTGTCTGCGGGTGCCCCTCGCGCTTTTGGCGCGGATAGGTGCCAAGCTTCGGACGGAGGAAAAGGCAGGCAGAATCCGGGTTTCGATGGAGGAGATTCCGAGAGCGCTGGATATACGCACGGGCCCGTATCCGGAATTTCCCACGGACCTTCAGTCGCCTTTTATGGCGCTTCTCGCCTCGGGCAGAGGGGTGAGCCATATTGAGGAGAGGGTGTTTGAGGGCCGATTTGCCACGGCCGAGGCCTTAAAGTCCATGGGGGCCCGGATACGGGTTCGGGACAGGGAAGCTGTATTAGAGGGCGTACACCCCTTAACAGGCGCGAGGGTTGCGGCTTCGGATCTGCGGGGCGGAGCGGCCCTTGTGGTCGCCGGCCTGGCAGCCCGGGGCGAGACGCGCATTGCGGGCTGTCTTCACATTGAACGGGGATACGAGGATATCTGCCGGGATCTCGCCGCCCTCGGCGCGCGGATTCGGTGGGTCAAAGAGGATGGAACATGAGAGGATTTTGGAGAAAGCATCATGGAGGGATCGGAATCGCTCTGGCGGTCTTTCTGCTGGGAGCGATTCTTTTCCTCACGGTGCGCATACAAAATATAACGGTTACGGGGAGCAGCCGGTATACGGCTAAAGAGGTGGAGGAGCTTCTTTTTTCGGGCAGCTGGGGAAAGAACTCCGCTGTGGCCTATCTGCAGTACCGTTTAAAGCCCCATCGCCAGATTCCCTTTGTGGAGGATTATCGGATTATATTC
>CALWBS010000060.1 GCA_944376135.1 uncultured Enterocloster sp. | reverse complement strand
TCATTGGAAGCCAAATTAAATACTATGAAAAGGCCATCCGCCGCAGCGAGACGGGGACGGTTCTGACGGCGGGGGATGGAATTGTCCGGGCCTCCGGCCTTGCGGACTGTATGTACGGTGAACTTCTGGAATTTGAGGATGGAACCCAGGGAATGGCGCTCAATTTGGAGGAAGATTTTGTGTCCGCCGTTCTTTTTGGCGCTGGCCTGGGAATCTGTGAGGGCCAGACTGTAAAACGGACCGGGAAGGTGGTTTCCGTCCCGGTGGGGGAGGGACTTATCGGCCGGGTGGTGGATGGAATGGGCCGTCCCATCGACGGGGAAGGGCCTGTGCAGGCGGAAGACTGCCGACCAGTGGAGTCCCCTGCTCCGGGAATCTGCGACCGGCAGCCTGTGCGGGAGCCGCTGGAGACGGGAATCAAAGCCATTGACTCCATGATCCCTATTGGGAGGGGGCAGAGAGAGCTGATTATCGGGGACCGCCAGACGGGAAAAACCTCTCTGGCTGTGGACGCCATCTTAAACCAGAAGGGGAAGGATGTAATCTGTATTTATGTGGCGGTGGGCCAGAAACGCTCCACGGTTGCGGCCCTGGCCGCAGAGTTCGCTGCAAAAGGGGCCCTGGCATATACAATCCTTGTGGCTGCCACTGCATCGGATCCCAGCTCCCTTCAGTATATTGCCCCCTATGCGGGATGCGCCATGGGGGAATATTTTATGTACAGGGGAAAGCATGTGCTCATTGTGTATGACGATTTGAGCAAGCATGCGGTGGCTTACCGCTCCATTTCCCTGCTCCTTAAAAGGCCGCCGGGCCGGGAGGCCTATCCGGGGGATGTATTTTACCTGCACTCCCGTCTCTTAGAGCGGGCGGCCAAGCTGTCCCGGGAAAAAGGCGGCGGCTCCATGACGGCGCTTCCCATTGTGGAGACGCAGGCGGGGGATGTGTCCGCCTATATCCCCACCAACGTAATCTCCATCACCGATGGGCAGATATTCCTGGAGGAGGAGCTGTTTCATGGAGGGATTATGCCTGCGGTGAACCCGGGAATTTCCGTATCCCGCGTGGGAGGAAATGCCCAGATACCGGCCATGAAGAAGGTGGCAGGCACGCTGAAGCTGCTCTACTCCCAGTACCGGGAGCTGGCGGGATTTGCGCAGTTTGGCTCTGATTTGGATGCGGACACCAAAGAGCGCCTGGCCCAGGGCGAGCGCATTGTGGAGGCTCTCAAACAGGGACGAGGGAAGCCTGTGCCGGCGGAAAAGCAGACCGCGCTTCTCTATGCTGTGATTCACGGATTTTTAGCCCCGGTGCCGCCGGGGCAGATTCCCAAATTCGAGCAGGGCCTGTATTTCTTTCTGGATGAGGAGGAACGGGCGAGGAGAATCATGGAGCACATACGGCGCCATGGAACACTGGAGCCGGAGACTGAGGAAGGACTGCGGGATGTTTTGACAGCGTACAGCGGGCGCTTCCAAGGGGAAATGTCAGAAGGGGGGATGAGCGATGGCGGCAGGAATGAAAGCGGTCAGGCAGAGAATCCGCAGCATTGAGGGCACCCGCCAGGTGACGCGGGCCATGGAGCTTGTGGCCGCGGCGCGTCTTAGGGGAGTCAGAGAACGGGCGGAGAAGACGCTGCCGTATTTTCAGGCGCTGGAGCAGATTATGGAAGCCATTGTCCGGGAGGGCGGGGAAGCCGTTTCCCCTTATATGCGGGCAGGCGAGCCGGATACCCGGTGCTTTGTGCTGATTGGCGGAGACCGGGGGCTGGCCGGGGCCTATAACGGAAATCTATTTAAGGCTTTGGAGCAGGAACTGGAAAATGTGCAGGGAAAATCCTGCAAAATTCTTCCTGTCGGAAAAAAGGCGGCGGAATACTGCCGGCGCAGGGAAATCCCTGTGTTTACAGAGAAATTTTCACCGGCCGAAAAGATGGGGCGGGAGGCTTGCCGGGAGATGGCCCGCCTTCTCTGCGGCACATTTGCTGTGGGGAAAATCAGCGGCGTGCGTCTGTGCTACACGCAGTTTCTTTCGGTGCTCTCCTGCGAGCCCCGGGCGGTAAGTCTGCTTCCTTTGGGGGCAGGGGAGAAGGCGGCTCCCCAGACAGAGGAGCCGCTGGTGCTGCTTGACGCGGCGTTGCATTTGCCACGCTGCCGTTCCATACTCTGGGAGCCGAATGCTAAGGAAGTTCTGGCAGCGATTGTGCCTGAATACGTGGCCGGGTGCATATACGGGGCTCTGTGCCAATCCATAGCCAGCGAGACGGCAGCTCGTCGGAATGCTATGGATACGGCCACACAAAATGCGGAGGAGATGCTGGAGGCGCTGTATCTGTCCTACAACCGGGCCCGCCAGGCGGGAATCACCCAGGAAATAGCGGAAATTGCAGGAGGAGAGAGAATATGACCGAAAGCCATGTGGGAAGAGTGGTGCAGGTGATGGGGCCTGTGCTGGATGTGCGGTTTCGGGAAGGGGACCTTCCCGCACTGTTAAATGCCATAGAGATAAGCAAAAAGGGCGGCACCCTGGTGGCAGAAGTTTCACAGCAGATTGGGGACGATCTGGCGCGGTGCATCGCCATGGGACCGACGGAGGGACTGGTTCGGGGAGCCCGGGCAGTGGATACCGGCGGCCCGATTGCGGTCCCCGTGGGGGAGGCGTGCCTGGGCAGGGTGTTTAATGTGCTGGGTGAGCCCGCAGATACGCTTCCTCCTCCCGAGACCGGGGAACGGTGGCCCATTTACCGGGAAGCGCCCTCTTTCGAGGAGCAGATGCCCTCCGCCCAGATTCTGGAGACGGGAATCAAGGTGGTGGATCTGCTCTGCCCCTATGTGAAGGGAGGAAAAATCGGCCTTTTCGGCGGCGCAGGCGTGGGAAAAACGGTCCTTATCATGGAGCTCATTCACAATATCGCCACAGCCCACGGCGGTCTCTCAGTGTTTACGGGAGTGGGGGAACGCACGAGGGAGGGGAATGACCTCTACGGCGAGATGAAGGAGAGCGGCGTGATTGAAAAGACCGCGCTGGTCTACGGTCAAATGAACGAGCCGCCCGGCGCCCGCATGCGGGCTGCGCTCGCAGGCCTTACCATGGCCGAGTATTTCCGGGATGTGAGACACCAGGATGTTTTGCTCTTTATCGACAATATTTTCCGTTTTACCCAGGCCGGATCGGAGGTGTCAGCTCTTTTGGGGCGCATGCCTTCAGCGGTGGGCTACCAGCCCACGCTGGCTGAGGAGATGGGGGCTCTTGAGGAGCGAATTACCTCCACGAGAAAGGGCTCCATCACCTCTGTCCAGGCCGTGTATGTGCCGGCGGATGACCTGACGGATCCTGCCCCGGCCACCACTTTTACTCATCTGGACGCTACCACAGTGCTTTCCCGGGACATTGCCAGCCAGGGAATCTATCCGGCGGTGGATCCTCTGGACTCGACCAGCCGCATCCTGACGCCGGAGATTGTTGGAAAAAGGCATTATGAGACGGCGCGGGCCGTCCAGAAGAATCTTCAGAGATACCGGGAGCTTCAGGATATCATTGCTATCATGGGGATGGATGAGCTCTCTGAGGAGGATCGGCGCACCGTATCCAGAGCCAGGAAAATCCAGCGCTTTCTCTCCCAGAGCTTTTCTGTAGCGGAACCCTTTACGGGGATGAAGGGCCAGTATGTGCCCCTGGAAGACACGCTGGAGGGCTTTGAGCGCATTCTGTCGGGAGACTGCGACCAGATACCGGAGAGCCGGTTTTTATTTGCGGGAAAAATCGGTGAGGTGCTAGGAGGCTAAGAGAAATGGAGACCTTTCATCTGCAGATTCTTACCGCTGAGGGAACGGTTTACGATGGCCCGGCCCTCTCTCTTACCTGCCGGACCATCTGCGGCGATGTGAGCATTCTGGCCCGCCACTGCGATTACTGTACGGCAGTGGGGGAGGGACGCGTCAGCGTGCGGTTTGCGGACGGGACAAAGGCGTCCGGAAGCTGTGCGGGCGGCATCCTCGCGGTTCTTGGCGGGGAGTGCCGCCTGCTTGCGGGAAAGTGCCGGATTGATTCATGAAATAACCCTGTGGGAAAATGGGGCAGGATTGAAAAATAAACCACATGGCGCGGGATACCTTCCGTTATTTCGATACTGGAAAGAAGCCATCGAGGGCGGAACCGGGAACTTTTTGCGGAAGAGCATATCTCCCTTCCCGCTGCTATTTGCAAGGCCGCCGCTTCCTTTCTAAAAGAGGGGTGCACCATTATCTATGCCGCTGTAAACGGCACGGTCGCAGGCTTTGCCGCCCTCTCGGACACGCCCGGGGAGGATGCCGAGGCCACGGTCCGGGAAATAAAAAAGACGGGGGTTATTCCCGTCCTTCTCACCGGCGTATTAAATCCTGTCGTCAGCGCCCTTGTCCACAATGCGGGCTCCGTAATCGTCATCATTCACTCCGCTGTGCTCCTTAAAGGGGAGTACCGGCCTAAACCCTGACGATATGGTAGGCAGCAGCCTTTGACAGGCGGTTCATGATCGCCTGTCCCAGATGATCCTGGGGAAAGCTCTCGGAAAATATGCAGTCTGCCTCCAGATCGTCAAATTCCCGCAGCACCCGATAGAGATTGTGCGCCACGGAGCTGGGCTCCTTCCGGCTTCCGATGCTTCGGATGAGAGCGTCGGCCACATCCGCATAGCACTGCCTCGACTCGTCTGTGCAGATGATGCCCACCCGGCGGCCGGCCTTCCCGGCTTCCAGAGCCAGCCTGCGCACCTCGGCGGTCATAGCGTCTGTCCGTGCGCCCGACGGCTCCACCAGGGTGAGATCCGCCTTGGGCGCATAGTGCTTGTACTTCATCCCCGGAGCCTTGGGCCGCTCCCCCTCAGCCATGGGCCCCAGGATGGCGGGGTCTATGGCCACTTTTCCCAGCGTGTCCTCAAGCATTTCCATGGTAATTGCGCCTGGGCGGAGAACCGTGGGCACCGGGCCGGACACATCAACGATGGTGGACTCCAGGCCAATTCCCACCGGCCCCCCATCAATGATCATGTCAATCCGTCCTGCGAGATCGTCCCATACGTGCTGGGCCGTTGTGGGGCTGGGACGGCCCGATGTGTTGGCGCTGGGCGCAGCCACCGGGACGCCGGCCAGGGCGATGAGACGCTTCGCCACCGGGTCGCTGGGCATGCGGATGGCAACTGTCTCTAACCCGCCGGTGGTCGCATAGGGCACCCGTTCGCTCTTGGGGAAAATGAGGGTCAGCGGACCCGGCCAATACGCCTCCATCAGCCTGCGGCCGGCCTCCGGAATCCGGCTGACAAGAGGCTCCACCTCTTCGATACAGGACACATGGGCGATCAGAGGATTGTCCGACGGCCGCCCCTTGGCCGCGTATATCTTTTCTGACGCCTTTTCGTCCAGGGCATTTCCCCCAAGGCCGTATACCGTCTCCGTGGGGAAGGCGACCAGGCCTCCCTCACGGAGGATTTGCGCCGCCTCCATGAGCAGCGCATCTTCTATGTGTTCTCTGTCTTCAATCACAAGTTTCTTTGTTTCCATATGTTTATCCCGCCGTTCTGACTTATTACCTGCCTATTTTATCACCCGCGCTCCGCAAATTCAATAGGCTCCATTTTTACTGGGCGTCCATTCTCCAGCCGGCAGATCCGGTCCGCCAGCCGCGCGATAAATGCCCGGTCATGGCTGACGGCCAGGAGGGTTCCGTCATGGTCTGCCAGCAGCCGCTCCAGTCCCTCCAGGGTATAGATGTCCATGTGGTTGGCCGGTTCGTCCAGAATCAGAAAGTTGCAGCCGGACACCAGCACCTTAGCCAGAGCGGTTTTCACCCGCTCCCCGCCGGAGAGCACGCCCACCGGTTTCTGCATATCCTCCCGGCTCATATATAAATTGGCAAGAACCGCCCGGCAGATGTGATGGGGCAGGGCGGCGTCCGCCAGCACATTTTCAAGAACCGTGCGTTCCGGGCGCAGTTCCTCCATATCCTGAGAAAAATATCCGATGCGAACCTCGCCGGGGATTATGACTCCTGGCCGGCGCTCTGCAATCGCCCGTATGAGGGTGGTTTTGCCGGCTCCATTTTCTCCGGTTAAAAAGGTGCGCGTCCCGGATTCTACTTGAAAATCCACATGAGAAAGAATCTCCCGCCCCCCGTACTCCACCGTAAGCCCGCGGACCGACACTGCAAAAGGCGCCCGAATCCGGCTGCCCGGCGGAAGCTTCATGGATACATGGGGGAGCTCGGCGGGCTTTTGCTTTTCTTCCAGGTGCTCCAGACGGCTCCGGACGGCCCTGCGGCTGCTCTGCACATGGCCCTGCTGTATGGAGGCTGTGCCTTTATACAGCAGCCATTCGCTGCTTCCCATGCGCTTGGGCGGCTTTTTCATGGCCTGGCTGCGGCTTCCCAGCTCCCGGGCCCGGGCTGTCAGCCGCTTTTTTTCTTTCTGGTACTGGCTGTATTCAAAAGCGGCAAAGTCTCTTTCCCGCTCCTTCTGCACGCACCACTGGGAATAATTTCCTTCAAACACCCGCACATGACCTTCCTCCAGTTCCCAGATGCGGGTACAGACCGCGTCCAGCAAGGCGCGGTCATGGCTGACCATGAGCACGGCGCCCCGATATCCGGCCAGCATCTGTTCCAGCTTTTGCACACCAGCCGCATCCAGGCTGGTGGTGGGTTCATCGGCAAAGAGGAGAGGGGCATGCTTGGAAAATGCCGCGGCGATAGCCAGGCGGGTCCGCTCCCCCCCGCTTTTTGCTTCGTTTTTCCCTACGCCCATCCGGCTGGCATACTGTCCGTCGCAGTCTCCGTCCGCGGTCCCGTCCTGACGTATCTCCGCGATGGGGCAGAACCGCTGTATCTGTCCTTCATCTGCCGGGATGCGCCCGGCCAGGAGCCCTAAGAGCGTGGATTTTCCCGCACCGTTGGGACCGATGAGACCGATGCGCTCTCCTTCCTCTATGGTGAGGCTTTCAACCTCCAGTACCGTCCGGTCCCCATATTCTTTTACTAGTTTTCTTGCCTGCAATAACATAAAAAATCCCTCCCAGACATACTTCGTCCAGGAGAGATTTCCCGCATTCCAAAACAAGGCCGCCCGAAACAAACCGCAGGCGCCGTCTTATTTTTGCAGAAATTGTGGCTCTCTTAAATGACTGGACGAAGAAAAAACCATGCAGCGGAACCCTTCCGCAGTCCGCAGACGGATTTCCGAATCATGGAGTTTATCAGATACGGTCCAATCATTTAATAATCATATTTCCTTTAGCCACCTTTCCCTATAGTGAAGTCGATTATAGAGGATGGGAGAGAAATTGTCAATAGCCTGTACCTGGCCGATAATTTTCTTGGGCCTTCGGTGAAGATTCTCAGAGTCCATGCATTGTCTCATACAATCTGTGCCTCCTTTTTTCTGCCGGTCCTTCAGAATGGCGCATTCTGAACAACTATGCATTCATGATGAAATATGCCGCCGGGAAAGTCAATACCTGGGGAGAACAGCACTTTCCACTTGAAAAATCCCCGAAAACTGATAAACTAATAAACATGAAATTACTATACAAAAAAACGCTGGGTGGAATCTGCATCCAGCGTTATTACAGCTTAGATGGACAGGTCAGGATTCCGGAGCAGGCGGAGGGACAGCCGGTTCGGGAGCTGGACAGCTATGTATTTTCGCAGACAGTCCGAGGAAGAGAGATGCCGCCCCAGACAGTCTCCGATGAGCCGGCCGTGATGGGGGACGTGCTTGAAGAGCTGGTTTTGCCCGAAACTCTGCGCAAAGTGGGAGCCTATGCGTTTTACAACTGCCCCTGTTTTAAGCGGCTTTCCTGCTACAGTACGGTGGAGGACTGGGGAGCCGGTGTATTTACGGGCTGCAGCGGCCTTGAGGAGCTGGACATTCGCCTGATGGGAGGGGGAAAGTCCTGTTTGAAGGAAATCCTAGCGGAACTGCGCCAGACGCTTATCGTCTCCTGCCGGAATCCGGAAGGGGAGCTCACCGCCCGCCTTGTATTTCCTGAATTTTTTGAAGAGTCCGTGGAGAATACGCCGGCTCGCATCATTGTGCGGGAGATGCACGGCTGCGGCCACATGTACCGCTACTGTTTCCAGGGGCCGGATTTTGATTTTAGAGAATATGACCGCCTCTTTCCTCATGTGCAGGTGCAGGAAAAGCCGGAGCTTGTGACCCGGCTGGCCCTCTACCGTCTGTACTGGCCTTGGGATTTGACAGAGGAGGCGGCAAAGTCCTATTGGAACTATATAAAAGAACATATAAAGGAGGCGGTTCTGGGTCTGGCGGCAAGAGGGGAACTGGAGATTCTCAAGTGGCTGTCCGATGCCGGGCCCCTGGGGGAAAGGGAGCTGGAGGAGATGACCGGGGCAGCGGCTCTGGCGGAAGATGCGAGGGTATCCTCCGTTCTCATGGATGCAGGGCACAGGCACCGGGAAAATGTTGGCCTAAAAAAGAAGCGCACATTTGAACTTTAGCTATAAAGAATTAGCAAGATATCAGCAGGAGGACAGAAGATGACGAAGAAGACAGATGCAAAAGAACTGCAGAAGCACCTTACATGGGAGTTTCCCAATATAGGGAAGGAAGCGCCCGGACAGAGGGAAAAGGCAGACAAATACTGCCGGGACTACAAGATATTTTTAAATAGGGGGAAGACAGAGAGGGAGTGCGTGAAGGAAGCCGTGAAAATGCTGAAAAAGGCCGGCTACCGTCCTTTTGACAGGAGCGCGTCCTATGAGCCTGGAGATAAAGTGTATTTTGTGAACCGGGGAAAGGCCCTGATTGCAACTACATTTGGGAAAAAGCCCTTGACGGACGGACTTCGCATCAATGGGGCCCACATTGACTCGCCGCGTCTGGATTTAAAGCCCAGTCCTCTGTATGAGAAGGAGGAGATCGCTTATTTTAAGACGCATTACTACGGCGGCCTGCGCAAATATCAGTGGGGAACGATTCCTCTGGCTCTTCACGGCGTGGTGGTGAAGAAAAATGGGGAGATCGCGGAGATTTCCCTGGGAGAGGATGAGAATGATCCCGTATTCTGTATCACGGATCTTCTTCCGCACCTCTCCTCTAAGCAGAATGAGAGACCTTTGCGGGAGGGACTGAAGGGGGAGGAGCTGAATGCGGTTGTGGCCTCTGTCCCCTTTGAGGGGGAGGAACTCAAGGAGCCGGTGAAGCTTATGGCTCTTTCTCTTCTTCATGACAAGTATGGGATGACGGAGAAGGATTTTCTGCGCGCGGAATTTGAGCTGGTACCTGCGGGAAAAGCCAGGGATGTGGGACTTGACGGCAGCCTGATAGGTTCCTACGGCCAGGATGACCGGGTATGCGCGTATACGGCTTTGACAGCGGAAATCGACACCAAGAAGCCGGAGCACACCACAGTGACCATTCTCACGGACAAGGAGGAGATCGGTTCCGATGGAAATACGGGGCTTAATTCTGACTATGTGCTTCACTATATAGAAGATTTGGCTGAACAGGCGGGCGTGCCGGCCCGGGACGTGCTGCGGGCGTCCCTGTGCCTGTCATCGGATGTGAACGCGGCCTATGATCCCACCTTCGCTGATGTGTATGAAAAACGCAATTCCTGCTATATTAATAAGGGCTGCGTGCTCTCAAAATACACGGGGGCAAGAGGAAAATCCGGCTCTAATGACGCCAGCGCCGAGACCATGGCAAAGGTGATTTCCATCATGGAAGAGGAGGGCGTGTACTGGCAGACCGGGGAGCTGGGGGCTGTGGATGCCGGCGGCGGCGGGACCATCGCGCAGTATGTGGCCCACATGGATGTGGATACCGTAGATTTGGGCGTGCCCATTCTCAGTATGCATTCTCCCTTTGAGCTGGCCTCCAAGCTGGATATTTACAATACATACAAGGCATTTAAAGCATTCTACAAGTAAATAGGGCTTTTTTTTCCGTAACTTGTATGATATAAC
>CALWBS010000059.1 GCA_944376135.1 uncultured Enterocloster sp. | reverse complement strand
CTTATAACCGTAGTTGAAGGAGGCTGCGTGCTCCATCCCATTTCCGTCCGTGAGGACGCTCCCCGTCTCAAAGCGAATCATATTGGCGGAATAGCCCTGGTCAATCAGCGCCTGGGCCGCTGCGCTCTGCTCCTCGGCTGTATCCTGGGCGCTCCAGCTTCCGTAGCTGTATCCCACGCCGTCCGCGTCAAACATTGCCATCACCTCGTCCTGGCCGCCTGAGGCCTTTGCATCGCCTCCCGCTGTGATGTAGAAAAATTTCTCATTCTCAAGGCCCTTCAGGACCGAGATATCCCACTGGCCTGATACAAAAAGGGAGGCCGCAAACAAATCCGGGTACTGGCTGTTGAGGTAGAGGGAGGTCATGCAGCCCATGGACTGCCCGGTGGTGTATACACGGTCCGCATCCACGGAATACATCTCCATCAGCTCCCGCAGCAGGCGAACCGCTGTCTCAATCTGATCGGATGTGTTCCAGTCGTCATCCACAACCACCTCGGAAAAGGCGGGGACGAACACAAAGGACGGATGCTTCGCCTGCTCCTCCTAACTCACCCATATATCCGCGCCGTAATACTGCTCCACGATCTCCCTGTCGCTCTTTCCCGCCCCCGAGGAGTCCGGAATAAACATGAGAAGCGGATACGCCTGCTCCGCGCTGTAATTCTCCGGAATATACAGGCTGTATTCCAGCTCGGTCCCTGTCTCCGCATCCTCGTAGACAAACTGCTGGAATTTCTCCGCCCCCTCCTCGATGACGGCAAGCACAGCCTCATCCGTCTCCACGGCCATCTGGCCTCCGCCCTGGCCCCCGGCCCGGTTTCCGTTTCCGCGGCCGCCGCCCGGGCCTCCTTCTCCCGGTTCCCCCGCGCCTGGCCCCCGGCCCTCAGGGCCGCCTGCTTCGGCCTGGTCATTCTCCCGGCTGCCTGCCTCGGTCTGGCCGTTCTCCGGCCCTCCCTGCCCGGCCTGCGCATCCGCAGCGCCCTCTGATGCACTGGCCCCGACCGGCCCGCCTGCTTCGGCCTGCGCGCCGCTCTGGGAAGCGCTCCCAGCCGAGCATCCGCCCAGCGCCGCGCAGAGCCCGATTGCTGCCATGATATATAAAATATTTTTCTTCATCCTGATTACCTCCAAAAATAAATGAATTTACATCCCCGTGCCCCTCTTCGCCTTTGATGGTACAATACCCGTGCAAGCCACATTTTTCTTAAATACAGGAGAGACCGCAATGATTCGAACATATTCCCCCACTGACGACGCGGACCGCGTTATGGATATATGGTTAAATGGAAACCGGCAGGCCCTGGATTTCTATCTGCGGGAGGGTCTCTCCGTCACAGCAGAAGGGATGGACGAGGACACGGGGCATGCGGAGTATACATTGACCTGGAACCATCAGGGCAAGCGTGCCCCCACCCCCTTCCGATTAGTCCGCTATAAAGGAAACGTGGGCGCCCTGGTACAGATTTTTCGTGGTGCCCATAGCTGGCGTCGGCGTGCCTGTCAGCTCCCCGTTTACAAGAGCCAGAGCGTCCTCATAGGCATACTGAATGTACGCGCTTCCCACAGGGTATTCGTGATGGCCGGCCAATACATACTGGATATCATCCGCGTAATTCATCAGCTTTGCCATGCTGCTAATATACGCCTCCAGATCCGTCCCCTCACCGAACATCACAATGGGGCCCGGCTGCACGCTGTCACCGGCAATTAACACTCTGTGGTTCCGGTCGAGAAGCGCAATGCTGCCTTCGGTGTGTCCGGGAATTTCAATCACTTCAAAGGAATACTCCCCGCAGGAGAGCACGTCTCCCTCGCTGATATACCGTGCCGTGATTCCCTCCGGAAGAAGATAAGCGTCCTTCTCATTGATATAGCAGGAGTCAAAATATCCGATGCCGCCGATATGATCCGGATGCCCGTGGGTAATCACCACTTCAACGGGCAGATCTGTGATTTCCCGCACCTTCTCCAGTACATTGTCCTCCTCAAAAAGCGTGTCGATAAGGAGCGCTTTGTCCTCCCCTACAACCAGGTAGGCTCGGGTACGGCTCTCGTCCAGAGCATACAAATTCGTCATGACTTCCTTTGTCTCAAGCGCAATCGTATCCCACATGCCGCCAAAATCCTCCTCCGCCTCCCTTGCCTGGACAATCCCGTCCTCTGTCCATGCGCCGTCCGCATTCACCATCCAGCCATCCGGCGTCTGGGCATCTGTCACCAGCCATCCGGCACCATTGAAATAATAGCACTCCGCGATTCCGTCCTGGTTACCGTCCAGCCATCTCCACTCGCCTGCGGGATAGCTTCCGTCTTCCTCCTTCCACCACCATCCGGCAGGTTCCCTCTCCCATGTCCCCGCCGCGGCGGTAATGGGCAGGGCAGCCGTCAGGGCGGCGGCTGTCAGCAGGATCCTCGCATATATCTTCTTCATTTTTTCGTCCTCCTTTTTTGCTCTAAAATAAAAGGGATCCCCGCTCCCGCAGTGAATCCCTATGTAGGCCGGCTGTGCCGGCTCCCTGTCTTTTCTTCAAAATTTTTTCTCTTACTCTGCGTCCTCCGGACTCCACCCAGGCACTTTATACAACCCGCCGTTCACATAATAGATGGCGGAATTGTATCCTTCTGTTCCTGAACCAGCTTCCCCTGTCACAAAATAAACCGTATTTTCCGGGTTGTCCTTATCCTCTGCGGCAATCCGCTCCGGGGTGGTAATCTGCTCCCCGGCCCGGACAAAAGGCCGGTTCAGGGCCAGTTTTTCCCGGCTCATCTCCGTGTCCCGGGTCTGGGAGAGAAGCCACTCATAGCAGGCAGAAATGTTGTGGCCGTAAAACCAGGCGGACATATGGCCCACGCCGCCGCCCAAAGCCAATTTGTAAATACCCGTCTCATTCTCCCTTGCCGTTAGTTCCTTCACCCGCGCATTCTGCTCCTCCAGAGAAAGCGTCTTAGGGTCTATCGAATCGGAGGGGAGTTCAACCCCCGCAAGATCGGAGTAGAGCACATTGATCTCATTGTATTCCCCGTCCGTATTAATAAAGAGGATATTATCGTCGGAAATCATGTAATACCAGTTCTGATAATCGCAGGGGTTCCCATCTGAATCCACGGTCCATACCAGCGTGCCGTCCGCCGGCGTGGGATAGTACACGCTGCCGTCATACACTTCCTCCTTGTTGAAATTCGACCCCCACTTGCAGCTGATGGGGAGAATGCCTGCAAAATAATTGTCCCTCTGGGCCGCCATGGCCAGCACCTGCATACCTCCCATGGACTGCCCGGTGCCGTATATGCGGTTCATATCTATATTGTAGGTTTCCGTGATATAGTCCATGAGCTGCCAGGTGGCGGGCACCGCGGCGCTCAGCGTCCAATTGTCCCGGGTGCTGCGCAGGTTGTACGACGGATGCTCCTCATTCATATAAAAATCCTCCGCAATGGACGGGGCCACAACGATAATTCCTCCCAGGCCCTGGTCCTTGGCGAGCTGCTGCACCTCATCAGAGGCAAAATTGGCCGGCCCCTGGGCTTCCGTCAGGGTAATCATGGGATCTGTCCCCATATAGCCCGCATCGTGGATGTGGAGAACCAGGGCATATTCTTTCTCCGGGTCATAATCCTCGGGAACGTAAAGGGCATAAGGGAGATAGAAATCCCAATACTGCCCGTTTGCCTCATCAAAGCAGTTCTCCGCGTAAAACGCCTCGTAGCCCGTCTCTCCGTCTATGGTGTGGAGCTCATAGCCCTCAATCCCATGGATCACGTAGGTTCCGTCATTGGCATAGTTATAATACTC
>CALWBS010000058.1 GCA_944376135.1 uncultured Enterocloster sp. | reverse complement strand
CTACCAGCCGGAGGCTTACGTCCCGTCCACGGACACCTACATTGAGAAGGACTCCGCTATCAACGATGAGATCGACAAGCTGCGCCACTCCGCCACGGCGGCCCTGTCCGAGCGCAGCGATGTGATTATTGTGGCCTCCGTGTCCTGCATCTACGGCCTGGGCAGCCCTATCGACTATCAGAACATGGTGATTTCCCTGCGTCCCGGCATGGAGAAGGACCGGGACGAGGTGATCCACAAGCTCATTGACATTCAGTATGAGCGCAATGACATGGACTTTAAGCGGGGGAGTTTCCGGGTAAAGGGGGATGTGCTGGACATTTACCCGGCATACTCAGACGGTACAGCCTACCGAGTGGAGTTTTTCGGGGATGAGGTGGACCGGATCACGGAGATTGACACGGTGACGGGAGAATCCCGGGCCCAGCTGGGCCATGTGGCGATTTTCCCGGCTTCCCATTATGTAGTCCCCAAGGAGAAGATGATGGAGGCTACGGAACATATCTTGGAGGAGCTTAAGGAGCGAGTGGCGTTTTTTAAGAGCGAGGACAAGCTTTTGGAGGCCCAGCGCATCTCTGAGCGCACCCATTTCGACGTGGAAATGATGCGGGAGACAGGCTTCTGCTCTGGGATTGAGAATTATTCCCGGCATCTGACCGGAGGGCTGCCCGGGGAGCCTCCCTGCACGCTGATTGACTATTTTCCGGAAGATTTTCTCATTATTATTGATGAGTCCCATATCACCCTGCCGCAGATTCGGGGAATGTATGCCGGGGACCGGTCCCGCAAGACCACCTTGGTGGACTACGGGTTCCGCCTGCCCTCCGCTCTGGACAACCGCCCCTTGAACTTTGAGGAGTTTGAGGGGAAAATCAACCAGATGCTCTTTGTCTCCGCCACCCCCTCCCAGTATGAGAGCGAGCATGAGCTGCTGCGGACCGAGCAGATTATCCGGCCCACCGGACTTCTGGACCCAGAAATCTTTGTGCGCCCGGTGGAGGGACAGATTGACGACCTGATATCTGAGGTAAATAAGGAGACCGCGGCGCACCACAAGGTCCTTATCACCACGCTGACAAAGCGCATGGCTGAGGATTTGACGGATTACATGCGGGAGGTGGGAATCCGGGTCAAATATCTCCACTCTGACATCGACACCCTGGAGCGGGCGCAGATTATCCGAGACATGCGGATGGATGTATTTGATGTGCTGGTGGGAATCAACCTGCTCAGAGAGGGCCTTGACATACCGGAGATCACGCTGGTAGCCATCCTGGATGCGGATAAGGAGGGCTTTCTGCGCTCCGAGACCTCCCTGATTCAGACCATCGGGCGGGCGGCCAGAAATTCCGAGGGACATGTGATTATGTACGCGGACACGGTGACAGACTCCATGCGGGTGGCCATCGAGGAGACCAACCGCCGCCGCCGCATCCAGCAGCAGTACAATGAGGAACACGGCATTACTCCCACTACCATCAAGAAGGCGGTTCGTGATCTGATTGCCATTTCCAAGGCCGTGGAGGAGGATGAGGAGGCCTTCCGCAAGGAGCCCGAGTCCATGGACGAGAAGGAATTAAAGAAGCTGGCTGCAGAGCTGGAGAAGAAGATGCGCCAGGCCGCCGCGGAGCTGAATTTTGAGGAAGCTGCCCGGCTGCGTGACCGGATGATTGAGGTCAAGAAAATGCTTTTAGATTTTGAATGATGTACGTATCGGCAACCGCCCGCTTGTGTGCTGCTGGTTCATATTCAAGGATGTGTTTGCGTCCAACGGTGAGAAGCTATAATTTGTAATATTTATGTAAGGATATTTAAATTGAATAATAGATTCAGCTCCCTTATAATTACTGTAGAGATAATTTGTTGGAAATGTTTATCATTAAAGGTAAGAAAAGGGGGCTGTATTTATGTTAAGGAAACGATGGTATGCGGCAGCGCTGGCCGCTGCTTTAGCGGCGGCGATGTCAGTTCCTGCGCTGGCGGCGGATGACCGGGAAAAGATTGATGATGTAAAGCTGCGGTTCAGCTACAGCCAGGAACCCGCCAGCGGTGAGGATATCGGAGACATTTCCGTGACTGCGGAGAGCGGCGGCTTTACGGTGGACAACGCAGAGTACACCAACGCGGAGGATAAAGATGTGTGGACCGTAGGGGATGTGCCCGAGGTTAAGGTGGAGCTGTATGCGGAAGACGGATACCGATTTTCCTACACATCTTCCAGCCATTTCCATGTGTCAGGAGGCGGTGCGGATTTTAAGAGAGCCCGTATCTATGATGATGGGGATTACATTGAAGTGTATGTAGAGTTGGACAGGATTGGCGGAAAGCTGGAGGGTGCCTCCGGCCTGGATTGGAATGATACCACGGCTACCTGGGATAAGATTGAGGGGGCCAAGAGCTACGAGGTTCGTCTGCTGCGGGATGACAAGACTGTGACCACGGTGGAGACCACAGGCACCAGCTATAACTTCGGTGGATATTTCAATGAGGAGGGGGATTACACCTTCCGGGTGCGGGCGATCGCCAGTTACAACAACCGTGCGGGAGACTGGTCAGACGATTCCGACACCCTCTATATCAACGAGAATGAGGTGGGACGCTACGGCGGCAGCGGACGCTGGGTGCAGGATGCCAGAGGCTGGTGGTACGCCTATGACACCGGCGGATATCCGGCTAACGGATGGATGCAGATAGGCGGTGTTTGGTATCTGTTTGACAGCTCCGGCTATATGCTGACAGGCTGGCAGAGAAAAGACGGCAACTGGTATTACATGAATCCCAGCGGGGCCATGCTGACAGGCTGGCAGGCCATCAACGGAGCTTGGTACTACTTAAATCCCAGCGGTGTGATGCTGACAGGATGGCAGGCCATTAACGGAGCCTGGTATTATATGAATGCCAGCGGTGTGATGCTGACGGGCTGGCAGAATCTGGGCGGCCAGTGGTATTACCTGGGAACAAACGGAGCCATGTATGCCAACACCTGGACACCGGACGGATACTATGTGAACGGTTCGGGCGTGTGGGTGCAGTAAAGGATTGAGGGATAGAGAAGAGACGGGTACTGCCTGGTGAGACGGGCGGGAGCCCGTCTTTTTTTGTGGATAAAATAGGGGCTGCCCCATAAACTGTTGGATTTTTGTGGCCAAAATTGTTAATAATAGTTGGAAAATATAAAAGCCAGAAAGAGAGAACAGAGTTTATGGAGAATGGAAGAGAAGAAAGCATCAATACATTTGCAGAGTATCTGCGGAGCCAGGAAAAAAGCAGGAATACCGTGGAAAAATATATTCGGGATGTACGGCATTTTTTCTGCTTTTTGGGAGAAAACGAAATAGATCGAGAGTTCGTACTCTGCTATAAGGAGGAATTGCAGAAAAAATACAAGCCGAGCAGTGTCAACTCTATGCTGGTGGCATTGAATGTCTATCTAAAGTTTATCGGTAAATCGGAACTGAAGGTGCAGGTGTGCAGAATCCAACGAGAAATTTTTCGCTCAGAGGAAAAAGAGCTGACAAAGCAAGAATATCATAAACTGGTGGAGGCCGCGCAAAAACAGGGGAAGGAGCGCCTGTGCCATATTTTGCAGACCATAGGGTCTACGGGAATACGGGTTAGTGAGCTTAAATATATTACGGTGGAATCCCTCGAGTGCAAGATGGCACGCATCAGCTGCAAGGGGAAAATCCGTGTGATTTTGCTGCCGCTTTCCCTGGTGAAGTGCCTAAAAGCCTACTGCAGAAAACGGAAAATGCGCACGGGCTCTATTTTTGTCACCCGGAAAGGGCAGCCGATCGATAGGAGAAATATCTGGCGGGAGATGAAAAATCTGTGCCAAATAGCAGGGATTCAGGCGAGCAAAGTATTCCCACACAATCTGCGCCATCTATTTGCCAGATGCTATTATGAAAAAGAGCGGGATTTGGTTCGGCTGGCGGATTTCCTGGGGCACAGCAGCATAGAGACCACCAGAAGATATACAATGATCAGCAGCATGGAGGCCTGCCTGAAGCAATTGGAACTGGGCCTTATGCTTGGAAGGAATAAGAAAAAGCGGCATAATACAGATTATGTCGCATTAAAATTGCCCATATCAATTTGATATATCTACATATCGTATATTATAGCATTGCATTTCAGGATTTTCAATTCTTTTTTCTATCAGGATTATTCTATGAAAGCCGCCGTTTGATGACATAATCTGTATTATGTTGCTTCTTGTTCAGGGGGAAGCATATGAAAAAAGATTTAACGGGACAGTGCTTTGGACGCCTGACCGTAATTGGCGATGGAGGAAAAAATAAAAAAGGGCGGCAATACTGGCGCTGCAGATGTATCTGCGGAAATGAAACACTGGTAGAGGAATCCCATTTAAAGGCAGGACATACCAAGAGCTGCGGCTGCTATAGAAGAGAGCGGCCAAGGGAGAGAAGCGTGGATTTAACAGGACAGCAGTTTGGCCGTCTGACAGTAATCGGTCCGATAAAAGATGCAAACGGTTCTGTAAAAAAATGGAAATGTCAGTGCGCGTGCGGGAAAATTACGGTCTGCTGCCGGGAAAATCTGCAAGCAGGGACGACCCGGAGCTGCGGATGCCTGCGGGAAGAGATACGGAAAGACAACATGCGCAAAGCGATTCATTTTGTAGAAGGAACCTGCATTGAGCGAATTGCCAGTCAGAAGACGTGTGCGAATAATACGACAGGACATCGAGGAGTCTATCGGCGGGATCGGAATAAATGGAGGGCATCCATTGGATTTCAGGGAAAAGTATATAATTTGGGAAGTTTTGCCACGTATGAAGAGGCGGTAAAGGCCAGGCTGGAGGCGGAATCTCAATTATATACCCCTTTTCTAGAACAATATTATCGGGGAAAAAATTAAAACCCCTGCAAAAACCGGATGTTGTCATATACATTATGAAAAAGCAGGGGGCGGAATACGTTGTATTATAAAAAACCAAATAATTGGTTGGAGCACTGGAATTTTTTGATCTTGGATACATTATTTTTACAGGCAGCATATATCGTGTCCTGTGTTTTGCGAAATGGGCTGAAAAATCCATATGAAAGTCAAACTTATCTAGATGTAGGAATTGTGATTTGTTATACGGGAATCTGCGCAATTTTTTTAATGGACGGCCATAAAGAGATTATGAAAAGAAATTGGCTGAAAGAACTGGAATCCACTGCAAAGTATGTGGGAAGTGTATTAGCAGTGGAGGCAGCATATCTCTTTTTAACCCAAAAAGGAGAAAGCTTCTCGCGTATGGCATTTCTCGTTTTTGGCGTTTTGGCATTATGGGGAGTTTTCCTGGAACGTGTATTCTGGAAAAAAATATTGCGAAAGTGGAAAGCCGGCTCCGGAAGCCGGAGAGGTTTGCTTCTGTTTGCGGAGAGCAAAAATGTGCATGCGATATTGCAGTCACTGAAAAGTGATGACGATAATGTAATTAAGGTTGTGGGGGTTGTCCTGGCGGATTTGGACGATAAAGTAGGAGAAGCGATAGAGGATACAAGGATCGTGTGTCAAAAGGATGCGATGCTGACATATATCCGCACAAACTGGGTAGACGAGATTTTAATATGCGCAAAAGATGACGAGCTGCTGGAGGATCAATTTGCGGAACAATGTATAGAAATGGGGGTTACCGTGCACAAGCAAATTGCGGAAGTTGCTGAGAATCTCCGGCAGAGACAGCTTGAACGTATGGGGAACTATGTGGTTATGTCTTTTAGTGCCCGTTTTGTCTCCTGGAAACAAATGGCGTTAAAGCGAGTGATTGATATCTGCGGTGCTCTGGTGGGATTGCTTTTCACGGGGGTTATTGCGATATTTTTGTGTCCGGCCATTTATTTATCCTCTCCAGGTCCTGTGTTTTTCTCGCAAATTCGAGTGGGGAAAAACGGGAGGAAATTTCGGATTTATAAGTTTCGGAGCATGTACTTGGACGCGGAGGAGAGAAAGCAGGAATTACTTGAAAGAAATAAGATGAAAGGCTGTATGTTTAAAGTGGATGCAGATCCAAGAATTATAGGGAGCGGAAAGGATGGAACACGTCGGGGACTTGGCTGGTTTATCCGAAAGCTGTCCATTGATGAATTTCCGCAGTTTTGGAATGTGCTGCGGGGGGAAATGAGTCTGGTAGGCACCAGGCCGCCAACGCTGGACGAATGGGAACACTATGATCTGCACCACAGGGCGAGGCTGGCGGTAAAGCCAGGGCTCACAGGCATATGGCAGGTGAGCGGGAGGAGCAACGTGGTAGATTTTGAGGAGGTAGTACGGATGGATAAAGAGTACATACAAACCTGGAGTATTGGTTTAGACATCCGGA
>CALWBS010000057.1 GCA_944376135.1 uncultured Enterocloster sp. | reverse complement strand
CACCGGGGTGGACGCCCTGTGCCACGCCATTGAGTGTTTTACCTCAAAGAAGGCCAATCCCTTCAGCGACACCTTTGCCCTGGAGGCCCTGGATCTGATTCTCAACAACATTGAGACAGCCTGCGACAATGCGGATGCCATAGATGCGAAAAACGCCATGCTCATCGCAGCCTTCTATGCAGGCATCGCCATCACAGCTTCCGGCACCACCGCCGTCCACGCCTTAAGCTATCCCTTGGGCGGCAAATACCACATTCCCCATGGTGTCTCCAACGCCATGCTGCTGGTGCCGGTTATGAAATTCAATGAGCCGGCCTGCAGAGAAAAATTTGCCGCTGCCTATGACCGGGCAGCCAGAGTTTCCAAGGCCGAAAGCACTGCCTTGTCAACCGAGAAAAAATCCGCCTGGCTTATCCAGCGCCTGGAGTCTATCGTAAAGCACTTGAATATCCCGACCAGCCTCAAGGACTACGGCATCGGATCAAAAGATCTGGAAGATTTAGTGACCGCAGGGATGGGAGTCACCCGTCTTCTCGTCAACAACATGCGGGAAGTAACGCCTCAGGCAGCAAAGGAGCTGTATCTTTCCATTATGTAAAGCTGCCGCTCTTTTAGGGCCGCAGGCGTAATCAAATATAGAGGAGGTTTATCGTATGGCACAGTTAAAAGGCATCATTGTTCCTATCATCACCCCCATGAACGAGGATGAGACCATTAACGAACAGGAACTCCGCAGCCAAGTGAACCGGATGATCGAAAACGGCATCCATGGAATTTTCCCCTTCGGTACCAACGGTGAGGGCTATATCCTTGATGAAAAGGAAAAGGAACAGGTACTCTCCATCGTCATCGATGAGGTCAGAGGCCGCGTCCCTGTCTATGCAGGAACCGGCTGCATCAGCACCCGGGATACCATCCGTCAGTCCCTAATGGGCAAATCCCTGGGTGCAGATGTACTTTCCATCATCACCCCATCCTTTGCGGCGGCATCCCAGAACGAGCTCTATGAGCATTACAAGACAGTGGCCCAGGCGGTTGACATGCCCATCGTTCTCTACAACATCCCGGCAAGGACCGGAAATGCGCTGGCCCCCGCAACCGTGGCCCGCTTAAGCAAGATCGACAATATCGTGGGCGCCAAGGACAGCAGCGGAAACTTTGACAACATGCTCCAGTACATCGAACAGACCAGAGAGCGGAAAGATTTTTCTGTTCTTTCCGGAAATGATTCCTTAATTCTCTGGAATCTGTTGGCTGGAGGTACCGGCGGCATCGCAGGCTGCGCCAATGTATATCCCAAGAACATGGCATCCATTTACGACCGCTTTGCCGCCGGAGATCTGGACGGGGCGAGAAAGGCCCAGGATGCAATTCGCTCCTTCCGCAACTGTTTCAAATTCGGCAACCCCAACACCATTGTAAAGACAGCCGTAGCACTTCTCGGCTATCCTGTCGGCAAGTGTCGGGCTCCTTTCAACCAGGTTTCTGCTGAAGGCGTGGAAGCCATCAAGAAGGTACTGGAGGAGAACAAGGCCCTTGGTATGGCTTAAATCGGAGGCGCACATATGACTGATAAAAAGATCATCGGCATCACCATGGGGGATCCGGCCAGCATTGGCCCCGAGATCACTATCAAGGCCCTGGCGAATCCTGATCTCTATGATCGCTGCCGTCCGCTGGTAGTCGGCGACGCGGCAGTTATAGAGGCTGCCCGCCCCATCGTAGGCCGGGAGGATATCCAAATCCATCCCGTACACAGTCTGTCTGAGTGCCTGTTCACTCCAGGGATTATTGATGTCTATGACATGGGCATCGTGAAGCCAGGGCAACTGGAGCGGGGAAAGGTATCGGCCATAGCCGGAGATGCGGCTTTTCAATATGTCAAAAAGGTCATTGAGCTGGCCATGGACGGAAAAATCGATGCAACCGTCACCAACGCTCTGAATAAGGAGGCTATGAATCTGGCCGGACACCACTATTCCGGGCACACGGAGATATATGCAGACTTCACCCGCACCAGCAAATACACTATGATGCTGGCCCACGAAAATCTGCGGGTGGTGCATGTCTCCACCCATGTATCTCTCCGGGAAGCTTGCGACCGGGTAAAGAAAACCCGTGTCCTGGAAGTAATCGAGATTGCCAACCAGGCATGCAAGGCTTTGGGGATAGAAAGCCCCCGCATCGGCGTGGCAGGACTCAACCCCCACAGCGGCGAACACGGCCTCTTCGGCAGAGAGGAAATCGAAGAGATCTCCCCCGCCATCGAGGCCGCCCAAGCCGAAGGAATTGATGCGGACGGCCCTGTGCCTCCGGACACCGTCTTCTCTAAGGCAAGAGGCGGCTGGTACGACATCGTGGTGGCCATGTACCACGACCAAGGGCACATTCCATTGAAGCTTGTGGGCTTTGTATACAACCAAGCTGCTGGGAAATGGGACGCTGTTGCCGGTGTGAACATCACACTGGGACTCCCCATCATCCGCGTCTCCGTGGATCACGGCACCGCTTTTGACCAGGCAGGGAAAGGAACCGCAAGCCCGGCAAGCCTGATAAACGCAATTGACTATGCGGTTTTACTGGCAAAAAGCCGGAAAGGGGAGAGCACATGATTATTGATATATTTTCGAACCTATCCTTTTATTGTCCCATGATCAAAAACCTGGATAACGGGATTGAGGCAGCCCGGAAATACTGGGATTCACCTGCCGAAGGGCGGTATGAATTTGAAGGCGGTTTCTTTACCATCATGAAGGGCGTTACCAAGCCCATGGCGGAGGGAACCTTCGAAGCGCACAGAAAATATGTAGATATTCAAATTGTGATAGAAGGCAGCGAGGATATCGCCTGGGCTCCTGTCAATCAGCTCACCGAAGTCGTTCCTTACAGCGAGGAGAAAGATGCCGCTCGGTACGATGGGGCAACGGATCATATCATGCACATAAGTGCTGGCATGTGCTATATAGTGTTTCCAAACGACGGGCACCGCCCCATACGCCACATGGACGCAGAACAATCTTACACAAAAATTGTGATGAAGCTGCCCATATAGGCAGCGTGGTGTCGCCATAGCCATCCGAATTTTCACAGTAGCAATACAGAAATACAGGAGGGAATTATTTTGAAAGAACTTTATCCATTAAAGGGAGTTATTACCACTGTTATCACACCGTTTTACGGAGAAAAGAAGGAAATTGATATTGACTGCCTAAAAGCGGAGATCGAGGCCGCCATCCAGGGCAAGGTCGCCGGCTTTCTGGTTCCGTGCGTGGCCTCTGAGATTCCTTATCTCAGTTTTGACGAGAAACTCAAAATGGTAAAAGCCGTCTCCGAAGTCGCTCACGGCCGGGCAAAGGTCATCACCAGCATCAGTTCCGACATCCCCGAGGAGCGGATCAAGCTAATGAAGCAATTCCTTGATTATGGCTGCGATGGAATCAACATTGCTTTAAACTACACGGATCGGGATACGTTTCTCCGCGATATCGAGATGATTGACAAGGAGAAACCACCCTTCCTCATCATGCAGGATGTGGACTTTAGCGGCCCTGGCATCCCGGACGAAGTCCTGATTGAGGCGTTTGAAAATTATGAGACGGTTATCGGCACAAAGGTAGAGGTTCAGTACAGCGGAATGAAATATACCCGCCTGTTAAAGGCAACCCAGGGGAGAATGAATATTTCCAGCGGCTGGGGCAATGATCAGCTGATCGAGCTCTTAGATCGGGGCGTTCATGCGATTATGCCCTCCGGACTCTTCTCCTTCTGGTCCAAGGTATACGAGCTCCACACAAGCGGCAAGCGTGAGCAGGCGAAGAAATTATTCTATGACATGCTGCCTATTATCTCCTTCACACGGCAGGATCAAGCGCTGAACCGCAGCTTCCATAAGCGCCTCTTAAAGAAAATGGGTGTTTTCAAGACCATTGACTCCAGAGAAACCGTTGTCTTTGACGAATATCACGAAGCCTATGCAAATGAGCTCATGGAACGGGCTATCCACATTATGGATCATCTGGCTGATTACGAATAGGATTACAAGGAGAAAGAAATATGGGGAGCAATACAGATATTGCGGCTCAGTATTTCACAAAAATTCCCGAACAGATACCTATTTCCCAAAGGAAAATCCTTGATCACCGCGGTAGGCTCCACGGACGCATTTGCAGAGTAAGTAAGCATTTGTTACTGCTCAGCTGAATACAGCTAGGCAGCAACCCATTTTTAATAAATACTTAATAGGTTATTATTCAAAGGAGGTAATTTTATGGCACAAACAACTGGCAATGAAGGCGGAAGTACAAAGCAACTGAAGCGCGTTTTAGGCTTCGGCGACCTGATGGGCGCCGCTGTAGGACAGATCATCGGAGCAGGCATTATGACACTGCTCGGATCCACGATGCTTAAAACTGGACGTTCCCTGCCCCTGGCATTTTTAATTGCATTCGTGATCATTTGCTGTCAGTATCTTCCCCTTGTTTTCATCGGCGGAACTGTCCGTGTACGCGGAGGCAGCTACACCACTGCAGCCATGCTCGCGGGAAAAAATTTCGCCGGAGCATACAGCATTATTTACCTGTTCAGCAACCTGAGTATCTCTATGTATGCTCTTTCCTTTGCCGAATATCTCATCCCCCTGATAGGTTTCGGCAATGTAAAGGTTATCGCTCTGATTATATTAACTCTGTTCTTCCTGCTCAACTGTTTTGGCATTGATAAATTCGCAATCACGCAGAACATCATCGTTGTCCTGCTCATCATTGCTCTTGGCCTGTTGGTGGTATTTGGCTTCAAGCACGGCATTGATCCCAATTACTTCGCAAAAGAAACCTGGATGACCGGCGGCGTGCTGGGTCTGTTCCAGGCAGGCGGACTTTTAACCTTTGCCGTTGGCGGCGGAAATGAGATCATCAATCTCTCCGCAGAGGCTAAGAATCCCACCAAGGATATCCCCAAGGTAATGATTATCTCGACTCTTGTTGTTTCCGTACTGTATGGTGTTATTGCATTTGTGGCAGCCGGCGTACTCCCCCTTGACCAGGTAGCAGGAAAAAATCTTTCCGTAGTTGCGCAGGAAGTGCTTCCCTATGGCTTTTATGTATTCTTTGTAATCTGCGGCGCCGGCTTTGCCCTTATCTCCACGCTGAACGCGAAATTCGCATGGGCGCCGAAGCCTACCATGCAGGCCTGTGATGACGGCTGGTTTCCGGAAGGGCTTGCGAAGCTTTCACGCTGGAATACCCCGATTGTTATTCTCGCCATCTTATACGCAATCGCCGTGGTATGTATCGTAACCGGCCTGAGCATTGATATCATCGGAAACATGTGTCAGATCGCCAACGGTTTTATGAACCTGATGATCAACTGGTATCTGTGCCGACTGCCCGAGGTCGTTCCCGAAGAGTGGAATGCGTCCAAATTCAAAGTAAGCAACCGGACACTTCGCATTGTTTCTATCCTTGGCGTTTTGGCATCTGCTTTAAATATCTTCCTAAACGCCAGCGATCTGTCCCCTGTACTGCTTGCGCTGAATGCGGTCGTAGTTGTGGGCGCTTTTATCTTCGCGGCTATCCGCGGCAAGCATGCCAATGTTGTTGTTAGCTACGAGAAGCTTTAATTATAGTAGTTGCCGTCCATGAAAGGAGAATCCCCGATTATGAAATATGACTTTACAACAATTATGGATCGCAAAGGCAAAGACGCAAGGGCCTATGACGATATTGGCAAACGGCCCGGCTTCGCCCCCGAGCCCCCAAAGGATGGCTTCGATCTCATCCCTATGTGGCTGGCAGATATGAACTTTCCCACACTCCATACAATTACGGATGCCATGATAGACCGCATCAACGAGCGCCACTTCGGATATTTTGCCCTTCGGAAAGAATATTTTGACGCGATCATCAACTGGCATGAGGTGCGAAATGGGGTAACCGGACTTAAGCCTGAACATATCGGCTACGAAAACAGCGTGCTGGGCGGACTCTTAACCGCACTCAGTGTATTTTGCTCAAAGGGTGACAACGTCCTGCTCCACAGCCCTACATATGTAGGTTTCACAAAACATCTGAAAAACAGCGGATACAATCTTGTCCTCAGCCCCCTAAGGCTGGACGAAAAGAATATCTGGCGCATGGATTTTGATGATATGGAGAAAAAAATCGTTGACAACAAGATACATGCAGTTGTCTTTTGCTCTCCCCATAACCCCTGCGGACGCGTCTGGGAAAGATGGGAACTAGAGCAGGCGATGGAAATTTTCAAAAAATACAATGTGATGGTGATTTCCGATGAGATTTGGTCCGACATCATTACAGTCGGCTATAAGCATATTCCGCTTCAGTCCATTTCCGAAGACGCAAAAATGCGTACGGTAGCCCTCTATGCTCCTTCCAAGACCTTTAGTCTTGCCGGACTGGTAGGAAGCTATCACATCATTTATAATAAGACGCTCAAGGAGCGCATCGAAAAAGAAAGCTCCCTGTCTCATTATAACTGTGTAAATATGCTCTCCATGTATTCACTGATTGGAGCGTACACACCGGAAGGCCAGGAGTGGACCGACGAGCTCTGCGAAGTCCTCACCACGAATATTAATTATGCCTGCGACTATATTCAAAATCATTTTGACGGGGTAGAGGTCTCCCGCCCCGAAGGAACCTATATGCTTTTTGTTGACTGCACAAAGTGGTGCGAAGCACACAACAAAACCATTGACTGGATCCAGGAGGCCGGATGGAATGTGGGCGTAGCCTGGCAGGATGGACGCAGCTTCCACGGTCCCTGCCACATCCGTCTAAACCTGGCGCTTCCGTTCTCAAGAGTAAAGGAGGCATTCGACCGCATGGATAAATATGTATTCAATGCGTAAACCTTGAGAAATCTGCGCCGTCAGGTGCATCCACACAAGATAAGCTGGCGCACTCCACATGGAACGCCAGCTTATTTTACTCTCCCTAATAAAAAGTCCAGAAAACTAACCGGATAAATCACAATTCCGAAGAATGTCCTGCATTTTATAATGATGACCTTGGCCGAATATATTCATCGGAAACTAAATGTCCGATGAATGGCTGGATTTTATCGCTAACTGCCGCAGCGGAAAAACCTACCGCTATGATATTGCCGAAGGCCTCACGGCAAATGATACCGTGCGGAATTACGTAAATGATTTTTTAACCGGACGAATCACCCAAAAGCAATTCTGGGTGCTTGCGGAATTCAAATATTCCGCTCACCAGATAAGTTTTCACACCTTGGCAGCCCTGGACTGCCTGATTTTTAAGGAGAGTAAAGAAATTTATGTCTGATAAAGAAAAAAATGATTTGTTCTATGTATGTTCCCTCATCGAATATATCGCCTATCAGCGATGAGATATCCAACTTCAAGACAGGGCTTTATTACGAGACTCCCAGCTACTTAGAATGCTCCTACTGCGAAGGCCGCCTGCTGGACTAAAGGGGCGGCCTGCATTTGCAGGCGCCCCTAAACGGCATCTTTGTTATATCGCCTCACTTCCAATCTCTTCAATTCTTATCATCTGAAACAGCCGTCCCACCGTTTCCGCCTCAACAAATCCCACTTTGCAGTTCAGCGCGTTGGACATCCCGCAAGCCATTGCCATTTTTACGGAATCCTCCATCGTCCACTGGCTGTTAAGGCCAATGCAAAATCCTGCCACTGCCGCATCTCCGCTCCCAATAGTAGATACCGCCTCAATCTTTGGAATAACCGCCTTGAATACCCCTTCTCCATTAAGGAAAATTCCTCCATTGTCTCCCAGTGATATAAGAAGGTTCTGAACTCCCATCTGGATCATTTTGCGGCCATTCTCTATAATGGCAGATTGACTGTCTGCAATCGGTTCATGGAAAAGCTCTGTTATTTCGCTGATATTGGGTTTGGAAAAATAGTAGCTTGCAGGGAATGAATGTTTCAAATAGCTCCCGGTAGTATCCAAGATACATTTGCATGCAGTACTGCTGCATATACGGCTGATCCTCTTATAAATATCCTCATGCATTCCCTGGGCCGGTATTCCGGAACATATAACAATATCTTCTTGTTCCAGATCTTGTTTCAGCATATTTAAAAATTCTTGTTCCTGTGATTCACTAATCGGGTATCCCGCCTCTGTTATTTCTGTCTCCTGCTTATTATGAAGATCCATAATATTAATTGTAGTACGCGTTTCACCGGTCACTTCAATCGCATGTATCGGGACGTGATATGTCTGCATTTCCGCCTTTATCATCCGTCCATTGTTTCCGCCCACAACCGTATAAAGCTCACAGTCCGTTCCCATAATACTCAGGACTCTGGCTATATTAACGCCTTTTCCCCCTACATAAACCTGCGGCTCTATCTCATAAAATTTTTCAGCAGCCTTAAAATTGTCTATGTAATACATGCGGTCTATTACCGGATTCAGGCAGATAATACGAATCATCGCTCTCCCCCCTGATATCTTCCTGCACTTCTAAGCACATACTGCATTTTATGCTCTACCTCTTTTTGAAACGCATCCCTGGCTGGCTCCAGATATTTGCGCGGATCATATACGGAAGGTTTCTCATTTAGGAACTTCCGTACAGCCGTTGTACTTACCAGGAAATTATCTACATCCATATTTACTTTCTTTGCGCCGATTAAAACAGCCCTAGCGATGCTGTCCTCACTGCAGTTGCGCAGATATTCCACCTTGCCGCCCTGTTCATTACACGCCGCAATCAGCTCCGGAGGGAGGGAAGCCGCGCCATGGAGAACAAAAGGATATCCCGGCATCAAATCCACAACATGCTGGAAACGCTCAAAATCAAATGGCAGATAGTCCGTCCCCTTTACACCGCCATGGGATGTCCCCATCGCAACTGCCAGCGCATCGCATTCGGTCACTTCAATAAATTTTTTGGCCTTCTGCGGATCCGTATATTCTGTATTTTCAGAAAATATAAAATCCTCAAATCCCGGCAGGCGCCCCAGTTCCGCTTCGACCCATATTCCTCTTTTGTGCGCATATTGAACAACCGCTTTTGTCTGCCGTATATTTTCTTCAAACGGAAGGTGGGAACCGTCAAACATTACCGCCTGGCAGCCAGCCGCAATTGCCTCCCGGCAGGCCTCTATGCTGGAGCAGTGATCATGCTGAATAAAGAACGGAACGGAGTAATGTTCTGCCATAAGTTTTATTATATCTACGTATGTTTTTAAGTACTTTACGTACTTCCTGGCCCCCATGGAAACTTGAATAATCGCTGCCGACTTCTGCCTTTCAGCCGCCTCCATAACCGCTATCATGGATTCCAGGGAAAACGTATTAAATGCCCCTAATCCATATTGGTTTTCAACCGCATGCCGATACACGCTTTCTGGTTTCTCAATTGCCATTGCCCAGCACCTCTTTCCTTCGGAATGTAATAAATTCTTCCATAACACTTAAAACTTCATACTGATTTTCTTGTCGGTTAAACCATGCATGTTCTTTATCCCTAAAAATATGAAGCCAGGCTCTGCTTCCGCCTGCCAGCAAGGCAGACCGCATTTTCTCTGCCTCACTTACCGGTACCACATTGTCCTTTTCCCCATGCAGAAGCAAAATATTTTTGCCGGGCTTTATATAAAAAATAGGAGATTCCCTGCAGAGAATTTTCTTATCATAGACGCTCATCGATAAATATTTTTGTATCCTTTTTTGCTCCTTCGGGTTCCTTTTGTAGAAGGCATCCATATCATAGATTCCATTTAAAAATATGGCATTGCTCGGCTGAAACTTGTCCTTGGCATACCGGCCATCAAGCATGGCCATCGCTGCTATCTGTGCTCCCGGCGATCCCCCAATTAAGAAAAATAAATCCGGGCAGATAGCCAGGCTTTCCTGCTTATCATACAGCCACGAAATAACCTGAAGACAGTCTATTATAGGAGCGGGGCAGGAAGCCTGCCCCGCAACCCGATATTCTACTGTTACACAGAGCGCGTCCGTTGTCAGGGCAAGCCACGAAGCCATTCCGAGAAACTGATCTTTTGACCCCCCCACAAATCCGCCGCCGTGCATGAAAATCAGAGCGGGCCTTAATTCCCCAGTCTTCCTGTACCTATTCACGTTAAACAAATCACACGCCACCGGCGCTCCCTGTCCGCTGCCAATTTCTTGAGCACGGATAAAATTTAAGGGCTCTGTGTTCTGCATCTGCATTCTACTCCACTCCGTTATCTTCCATGGCCTGCAGCAGATAGTCAAGTTTCACGTAATCCTCTGCGGGAACTTCTGCATATTCCGCATCCAAAAGATTTGCATCGACAAACATATCCCTTACCGTATCATACCATTTGTACAGGCTTCCGTCCTCTGCATACCTCTTAAGCTCACTATTGCTGATCCAGTTTGTCTTCTCCGCGACAAGATGCGCCGTATCATAATCGGTATTAATATAGTCCGCAACTTTCTGCACTGTTTCATCCATATTGTCATATCTGTCCTGGGTTCCTTTCAGCCAGGCTCTCAGGAAGCGGACAACTACGTCCTCATTTCCTTCCAAAAAACTTTGTGTGGTCACCCAGCTATTGGTAAATACGGCATCCGGCAGGAAATCCTGGGAGCTGGCCAGCGTCACCACATTTTCCGCCCCCATATCCCCTCGTATCTGATCCGTATAGGGAGACTCGATAGAGATTGCATCAATCTGATTTGTCATAAAAGCCGTCACTTTGCCTGATGCATCCATATTAACCATATTAACGTCTGTTTTTTCCATTCCGTTCAGCTTTAGCGCCATGGACAGCACCAGTTCAGAAGTGGTTCCCGCAGAGATTGCCACATTTTTCCCCGCCAGATCTTTTACGGAAGCAATGCCGCTGTCCGCCCTGGTCATAATCTCTCCGCTCATATCCATACTATCCAAAGCCAGAATCACGCACTGTCCCTGCGGCGCAAAGACATGGGCGCCCACACCAAGATAGCCTATATCAATCTCGCCGGATGCCATTGCCTGCAGTTCTGTAGCGCCGGAAGTAAATTGCACGAGCTCTACTTCCAAATTTTCCTCATCAAAGTACCCATTATCAATTGCGTTCAGCAGTCCGCCTACCCCTGTAATATGAGGATGGTACGCGATGGTAATTGTCGCCTTCTCCGGGCTTTTCGCCGTTTCTTCTTCTTTTGTCTGTGCCGTTGTGGTTTCTCCCTCTGCCTCTGTCACAGGCGCTGCCGTTGTCTCCGGTTCCTGGGATGAAGAACAGCCTGCAAGAAGAGAAAATACCATTGCAGTGGAAAGAGCAACCACCATCATTTCTTTCTTTAACATCTTACTTACCTCCTACTCATTTAAAATGTTTATACTCCAGGGGTAACCCCCAAAAAAGTTTACCATCTATAACAAGGATCTCCCTATTTTGCGTGCTGCAGATACTCCTTATAGACCTTATTCCAAATTTCATTTTTCAGTGTATTAAATTCCGGTGTCAGTTTCGTCTCCTGGTTCCTGGGATAGGGCAGATCTACATTAATCACTTCACGAATCCTGCCAGGGCTGGCGCTCATAATAATTATTTTTGTAGACAGAAGCACCGCCTCTTCCACATCATGCGTAATAAAAAAACAAGTTTTCTTCTCTTGCTGCCATGCGTTAAGCAAGTTCTCCTGCAGCTGCGCCCGGGTCTGTGCATCCAGCGCTCCAAACGGCTCGTCCATCAATAAAATTTCCGGATTTGTAGCATATGCCCTTGCCAAAGCAACTCTCTGCTTCATACCTCCCGAAAGTTCTTTGGGATATGATTTTGCAAATTTTTCCAATCCCACAATGTGCATATACTTTTTTGCAGTTTCCCTGCGTGTTTCTTTTGGGATCCCCTTCATCTTCATCCCAAATTCCACATTCTTTTCCACTGTAAGCCAGGGATACAGCGCATATTGCTGGAAAACCACGCCTTTGCCTTTCCCCGGCCCAGTCACTTCTTCTCCCCGGACTTTTACCGTCCCTGTTGTCGCGTGGTGCAGGCCTGCAATGATATTTAAAAGTGTCGTTTTTCCACACCCAGATGGGCCGACCACACAGATAAATTCGTTTCTGTCAATATTCAGGTTTACTTCCGATAACGCCAAAAAACTGCCGTCCTTCTTTTCATAAGATTTTGTCACGCCCTTGATTTCAATTTCATGCTCATACGGCTTTTTCTCATTCTCCATTTATTTTACCTCCTGCCATGATGTAAGTTTCTTTTCCAACAGCAGTACCAATTTGTCAAAAATGAATCCGATAACGCCTATCACAATGATTCCAAGAAGAACAACATCCATCTTAAAATACATTCCAGCCTGCTGAATCATCATTCCCAAACCCGTAACAGCTCCTGTCAGCTCTGCTGCCACTAGTGTCGTCAATGCTGATGCGAGTCCCAGCCGAATACCCGTCAGGATATATGGAAATGCCGCCGGAACAATTACATTGATAAAAATCTGTGCGTCATTTGCGTCAAACACCCTCGCCGCCTTTATAAGCGTTGCATCCACATTCTTTACACCTTGATAGATTGTCACAACCATAGTCAAAAATACGGAAATAAAAATGATAACAACTTTTGCGCTCGTTCCGATGCCGCAAGTAGCAATCACAATCGGAATCAATGCAATCGGAGGGATTGTCCGAAAGAATTGTATCCATGGCTCTACAATTGCCCGAAATCCTTCATACCACCCCAAAAGAAAAGCAATTGGTATAGAGCAGATAAGTCCAAGGGCAAATCCCAGCAATACGCGAATTAAACTATCCCTGATCTGAATCCACAAATAACCTGAGACGCAGTTTGTTATCAGCGCCTGCACCACTTTTTCTGGCGATACGATAACTGCGCCAATGCCCGGCATCGAAGATACAATCGTCCACAAGATCAGCAGTACTGCGAACGAAATTATCAGACAGATTGCTTGATAAAGGCCGTTGTGAAACATTTTTAATCTTTTCATAGTAACCTCCTTCTTCTCGGTACAGAAAACGTTTTCTATCCCTATAAAAATTATGTATCCCCTCCTCTGCGTCCAAACCCTCTTCATTTTTTGCCAGAAGATAATGGAAATCGTTTTCTACAGGGATACTCCTACCTTTCTTACTTATGTGCCACCCTGAGAATTTTCTAAATTTTTTTAATTGAACCGTACTCCTTTAACTCTGTATCCATACGGATCTGCGCAGTATAGGATTGTTTGCCTGTAAGTACCTCCTTCAGAATATCGCCTGCCTTCACCCCCATTTTAAAACTGTCCTGCACCGCGCATGTAATCTTGGGATGAATATATTTGTTGCAGCTTAAATTTCCCATTGCAACCATCGAAATATCTTCATATACCTTTAGTTGTAAATCCTGCAGTGCAGATAAAGCTCCCTCAACCATAACATTATTTGCACAAAAAAGTGCTGTGGGACGTTCCGGAATGCGCATCATCTTTAAAACCGAATCGTATGCCTGTATTTCGCTAAAATTAGCTTGGCTGACAAATTCTTTTCGTATAGGAATATGATAGTCTTCCATAGCCTGCCTGAAACCATCCAAGCGCTCCACACCATTTGAATTGGACAAGTGCACGTTGATAATCCCAATCCTATTATGGCCATTTTTTATTAAAAGCTCCGTCAATTTATATGCGCTCTCAAAATTGTTCCAAGATATCTGGTTTGCGGAAATCCCCTTCAACAATCGATCCACCAGGACCACTGGTATCCCCTGCGTGATGCAGCCTTTTAATTTATCTGGTTCGGAATCCACACTGGCTGCTACGAGAGCATCCACCTTCTTTGCTACCAGCATATCTATCAATTTTTGTTCCCGTTCCACATCACCGCCCGAACTGGCAATAACAAGGCTGTAGCCCATTTCCGAAAGCTGGTACTCCAATCCTTTTGCTATACCCATAAAAAAATTATTCGTCAAATCAGCGATAATCAATGCCACCGTATTGGTCCGATTCATCCTCAAACTCCTGGCTACAGCATTCGGATGATAATCTAATTTTTTCATGACCTCCTGAACTCTTTTCTTAACTTCCGCGCTTACAGGATAATTGTCATTGATCACTCTGGACACGGTCGAAACTGATACACCGGCAATATTTGCAATATCCTTGATGTTTACCTCTCCCATGTATTCCCCCCTCTTTAAGAAATCGTTTTCTATATCTTTATTTAAAGATTATACCTATTCAAATTTTTTGTCAATAAAAATTGTCTATTTCGTCTATTTATACAATTTTAATATGTATTTTTTGTACATATAATATAGATAACGTTTCACTGTCATTCAGGATTACCGTTCTTTTTCCGCTCAGCGTTCCATTTAAAAAGGAGCGGAACCGCATCCTTTCATACAGGAAAACAGGCCCCGCTCCTTCATATTTTCACTCCAATCCTTTTTTCCAACAGCGCGCCATGCGGCTCCTAATACCCAAACGCCAGCGCCCCGCCGTCCACCGCATAATCCTGCCCAGTGATGTACTTCGCCCCGTCCGACACCAAAAACAGCGCCATAGCGCCGATATCCCGGGTATCCCCGAACTTGTGTACCGGCATCCGGGACAGAATCTTCTGTTTTCTCTCTGCGTCCATCACCTGTTTATTCATCTCAGACGGGAACCAGCCCGGCGCGATGGAATTTACCGTGATGTTGTCATTGGCCCACTCGATGGCCAGTCCTCGGGTCATGGCGAGAACCGCCCCCTTGCTGGTGCAGTAGGGGACTACCTCGGAGAATCCCAGATGGGCGGACATCGAGGAGATATTGATGATCCGGCCCATATGCGGCGATTTTTTCAAATAGGGATAGCACAGGCAGGAGAGCTGGAACACCGCCCGCACATTCACTGCCTGAATCCGATCAAAATCCTCCATCTTAAAATTTTCCGCCCGGCACTTCACCGTAACGCCCGCATTGTTGATGAGAAAATCAATGCCGTCCTTCTCGCCGATCTCTTTCACCTTTTCCTCCATCTGCTCTCTGTCGCAGACATCAGCCTTCACGTGAATAATATTTTCATGGCAGTATTCCGACGGGTCCTTGAGGCCGCCCGTCCGGCTTAACGCATAAATTTTCGCGCCGGCCTCCGCCAGCACATTGGCTGTGCCCAGCCCGATTCCGCTGGACGCTCCGGTGATAATCCCCGTCCGTCCCTTCAAATCAAATAGTTCCATCTACGCTTCCTCCTCTAAAACATGATGTGAAACACAGCATCTCTCCACCAGATCCCAATCCAGATCCGCTCCCACTCCAGGACCTTGAGGAACATGGATCACCCCATTGCCGTCAATGGGAAGACGCTCGCTCATGGGGAACATAAAGTCCTCCTTTCTTTGCCGCCAACCCGCTGTCTATTTCACCTCTTCCATATACTGATGCAGGAATTCAAATCCCCATCCATTTCCTTCCCGCAGCTGTGCGTATCCATTGTCAATCACCATGGGATTGTCAATGATAGCATCGATCCAATCAAACGACTCCGCGCCATAGGGATTGCGCACCGTAGCCAGCAGAGGCACATCATAATCCTTGTAATAATGAGGCAGAACCGGAATATTATAGGCATCTGCCAGGGCCGCGGAGCGGATCCACTCTTCCACGCCGCCCAGGCGAATGATATCCGGCTGCCACAGGTCAATGGCTCTCCGGCCGATCAGCTCCCGCAGCGCTACAGTGTTGTACTCCCTCTCGCCCATAGCCAGGGAGACACGAGTCTTGCAGTGAATGGATGCATATCCCTCAAAATCCGTATTCACAACCGGCTCCTCGAACCAATGGATATTCAGGTGCTCCACCGAATTGACCAGCTTAATTGCGGAGGGGACATCCATCCCCTGGTTGGCATCCATCATGATCTTGAGATCATTTCCCACAACCTCGCGGACCTTGGTCAAACGCTCCACATCTTCATTCATATCAGGGTGGCCCACCTTGATTTTTACAGCCTGGAAGCCGCGCTTCTTGTAGTCCACAACCTCGTCCACCAATTCCTGCTCCGTGTAGGAAATCCAGCCGCCGCTTCCGTATACCGGAATCTTCCTCGTATGGCATCCCAGAAGCTTCCAGATGGGCTGTTTCAGAGTTTTTGCCCAGGCATCCCACAAAGCCACATTCAGCGTTGCCAGCGCCCAGCGCTGCAGGCCGTACATTCCAAAGTATTCGGACTCGACCTCATAATCCTTCTGAATATCCTGTGTCTGATAAATGCGGTAGCTGCGCTCCTCAATAAATTTTTTAAGATCCTTTAACGCTCCCTCAATTGCATTCTTGGAATAGTGGAAGGAGAGCAGATATCCCTGGCCGACCACCCCAGCCCCGCTTTCCACCTCCAAAACATAAAAGGCAATCTTTGATATATCATGTGTTGCGTCCGCGATCGGCTTTGTAATTTTCGACACCGCACTGTAAATCCGGACCTCTTTTATTTGCATATCATCCATGCCATTTTCCCCTCTCTGATATATTTATATTCGAATATTATCACCTCAAAATATATTTGTCAATATTTCTTCTTTATTTTCTTTTATTTTTTTATGTGCTATTTTGCTAATATTTTTTTAAACATTTCATTTTATTCATACATTTTTATATTATTTTATTATGCATTCCGCCCGTTTTACCTGTTTTAGTTGATATATCAACTTTTATATCGTTAATATTTTGTCACATATGTCTTGCAATCTCTTGCTTTTTCTTGCATTCGCGCCCTTTGTATAGTATAATAATGTCAGATTTTTGCCTTGTGATATATCAGATATACTATTTTCCCCGCCTTTCAGCGGCAGAAGGGAGTCACTATGCTGTTTAAAAATACAGAACCTGATCACAATTTATCTCAGACAGAACTTGCATATAACTATCTTCTTAACAAAATACTGTCCTGCGAATATCTCCCCGGACAAGAAATTTCTGAAAAGATGCTGAATGAACAGCTGTCTTTTGGACGTACCCCCATACGGGAGGCCCTTGTCACTTTAAAGAGCCAGAATCTGATCACGGTCTATCCGCGAAAAGGCATGCAGATCCGTCCCTTTACAAAAAAATATATCAACGAAATCTACCAGATTCGCAAACTCATGGAGCCCAACATTATACTTCAATTTAAAGACTCCTATTCAAAAGCCGTTTTGCTGGATCTGCAGAGCGAACTGGAGTCCTGCAAAGATGCGGATGACACCTTTTTTTATAAAAAAGATATACAGTTTCATATGTACTTTATTGAAATGACAAGAAATGACTCTCTGATTTCTTTTTACGAAAATATCATGATTGAGACATACCGGCTGGCTATGTTTGCCGCAACCAACCGGTATTCTACGCGGGAATACAATATTCCCCAGCACTCCAAAATTATTCAGGCTCTTATGACAGAAAACAACGATCAAATCGCGGCCGCTGTCAACGAGCACATTAATTATTCTCTCATCACGCTTTTTCGTGTTCTAGATCATTTGGAAGAATTAAAGAACAGTTCCCAGGAGACAGAAAGCAGCATGCACGATTAAAATCGGGCAGCCGCATTGCCGAACTGGGAGCACAAAAAACTCGGCGCAGGCCTGGGCGCTGCCGGAAACGCCCGTCATTTCCGTGCGCTCTTCAGCCTTTGCCAGTCTCACCGTATCATATATATTCCATTCAGCTCCTGATACATATCCCGCGCGTAGCTGTCTGTCATGCCGCAGATATAATCCGTCACCAGGAGCAGACGCAGATAAAGTTTTTCCTCCTCCTTTTTTCCCTGCGAACAGAGCTTATAAATTCTGCGGTAATTTTCCGAAATCAGCGCCACCAGCTTTTCCTGCACCTGTGTCATAGGCAGTTCTGTGTCATAAGGGAGCGCCGCGTCTACAAAGCGCTCCAGCAGAAATTCAAAAATGCGCTGGGCGCCGATTTCCAGCCGAAGAATCGGCCGTATCTGGAATGCATACCGGTAAGCAATGTCTCCCAAGGCTTCCATGAGAAGTCCCATCGGCGAGTCCGACGCCAGCTCCCGTCCATAAGCGCCCTCCATAATCTCCTCATAATGCCTCACAAAGCTGTCCGTCACCCCGGCGATCATCTGCCCCTGGGCACTGATAATCCAGTTCTGAACCGCATACTGATCCGGGTCCGCATACCCCTTTTCCAGAGCCTTGTTATATTTATCCTTCAGCCAAGATACCACACGTTTATAGGCTTCCCCCTGTTCTCCCGCCCTGTAGCTCGTCAGCTCCCGAAGGAGCGTTTCATAGGAAATACAGCCCTTCTTCACCGCATCCTCTATATCGGCGGTCCGGTAGGCAATATCATCCGCCGCCTCCAAAAGAAACGCCAGCGGATGCCGTCTCCCATTCGTCCCCGTGGCTTCCTGCACGTTCCAGAAATTTTCCCGGTCCGCCAAAAAATATCCCATCTTCTTTGTCCGGATGTCCCCGCTCCCCTTATCAATCTCCAGCGACGACACCGGGTACTTGATAATCGTTCCCAGCAGCGCCTTGGTCAAATTCATCCCATGTTCATCCACCAGAAAATGCAGCCGGGTTACCACGCGGAATGCCTGGGTGTTTCCCTCAAAATGAAAAAAATCCTGAATCATCTGGTTATTCAGCAGCTCCGTCAAGGGTTTCCCTTTAAATTGCAGTTCTCCCAAATTTTTTCTAAACCAGTCCCGGATCGCCGCTTCTCCAAAATGCCCAAAGGGCGGATTTCCAATATCGTGGAGCAGTCCTGCGCACTGGAGGATATCGCACACTGCCGCCTTATGCTCCGGCAGAAATGAATCATCCTTAATCTCCATCTGAATTTTCTGTCCTATATTCTGCCCCAGAGACTTTGCCAGGGAGGAAACCTCCAGAGAATGCGTAAGACGAGTCCGCACAAAATCACTCCGGTCCAGCGGAAACACCTGGGTTTTGTCCTGCAGCCGTCTGAATGACGCGCTGCCGATAATCCGATGGTAATCCTTCTCAAATTCTGTTCGCAAATCCGCTGCGGACTGCCTGCGGAAGCTGCGGATTCGGTCGTCGCACAAGAGTTTTTTCCATTCCATGACAGATCCTCCTTTTCATACGGCCAGTATCCTGTCTCATTTCATCTGCCGCCGTAATCCTGCCATCATTATAGGGGATGCAGACAAGAAATTCAATATCAACCGCAGCCTCCCGCGCAGCAGGAAATCAGCGGACCCCCTCTTGACATCCCCGCCCCATTGTGCTACTCTAAGTACAGCAAGAGAATAAGTTCTTCGGGGCAGGGTGCAAGTCCCTACCGGCGGTATAGTCCGCGACCCGCGCAAGGCGGCTGATTTGGTGCAATTCCAAAACCGACAGTTACAGTCTGGATGAGAGAAGACGATTTCGTTCCTTGGAAGAGCGGCTGCTGGGATTTCCCATCAAGCCCCATCCCTTCGAACCACATCAAGTCTCAGTCCCGAGGGCCTGAGGCTTTTTCTATTGCGCCGGATAAAAAGGTAAAGGAGGTTTTCATTGTGAAAACAAAGTGGAACATTCAAACGCTCATTTACACCGGTATGCTAGCCGCCTTGGGAGGCGTTCTCATGTCCTTGGAATTTTCCATCCCCATGATGCCGCCGTTTTATAAGGTAGACTTCAGCACCGTCCCTTCGGTCATCGCCCTGTTTATGATGGGCCCAGCCTCCGCGGCCTGGGTAGAGATTATTAAAATCCTTATCAAGCTGATTACGGTGGGAACCAACTCCATGTATGTGGGGGAGCTGGCAAATCTTATCGATATCGCTCTCTTTGTCCTGCCCTTGTGGGTAATCTACCGCAGAATGGGCCACACACGGAAAGCCGCTGCCGTTGCCCTGAGCGTCAGCGTGGTGCTGCGCACGGCCTTCGCCTGCTTTGTCAACTCTGTCATCACCCTGCCTCTCTACGCCGCAGCCATGGGCGTATCCCTGGACAGCGTGATCGCCATGGTGTCGGCAGTCAATCCCGCCATCACCAGCCTGAGTACCTTTGTAATCATGGCCACCATTCCCTTCAACATTATCAAGCTGGGATTAAACTACTTCGTAGGCTACCTTCTCTTCAACCGGCTTCATGCCATTTACCGGGAAGTGAAGCCCGCGTAACCCGCATCCAACTGTCCGGAGCGTGTTGTAAAATCGCTTTAAAGCATCAGGAGGCTATTTGTTATGATACGAAATTACCGGGATTTAACCCGACTGGAAATGGAACAGGTAAACCGGGAGGAAACTATTGTCCTCATCCCACTGGGCGCTCTGGAGCAGCACGGCAACCAGGCGCCCTTGGGCACAGACGACATCATTGCGGAGGCAATGACACGGTATTTAAAAAAGGAGCTGGAAGCCCAGGATCCGGATTTTCCCATGCTCATCTTTCCCGTCATCCCCATCGGGCTAAGCACGGAACATAAAAACTTCTGCGGCTCCATCACCTTGAAGCCCGCCACCTATTATCATATACTCTATGATATCTGCGCCAGCCTGGCACATCACGGCTTTAAAAAAATAGCCCTGCTGGTCTGCCATGGCGGGAACGCCCCTGTTGCCCAGATTTTAAGCCGCGAGCTTCGAAGCGAGCTGGGAATTTCTCCTTTTGTTCTTTCCTCCGGCGCCTTTTCCCATCCGGATGTGACCGCCACCATCTCCCCGGGAAATGTCTGGGACTTCCACGGCGGGGAGATGGAGACTTCCATGGTCATGGCTGTGGACCCCTCCCTGGTGAAGCTGGATACCGCAGAGGCAGGGATTCCCACCGCTTTCAAGGATAACAAAGCCTTAAAACCCTATGGAAGCGTATCCATCGGCTGGGTGTCTGAGGACTGGAAGACAGCCGATGGAAAGCCTATCGGCATCGGCGGAGATCCCTCCGGCGCGTCGGCCGAAAAAGGCCGGATCATCCTGGAAACCAGCGCCAAGGTTCTCGTACCCGGCCTTATGGAGATACGGGACTGGACCCCCTAGAGCGTGTTTAAAAATTTCTCTTCGCTCTTTTACTAGCTGCCGTCCCGTCCGCAAACACACGACAGAGCGCTCTATTGGCTCTGTCGTTTCTTTTTTCCGCCGTTTCCTCTCCGGAAGCCTCGCCGCACACATCCATCCCAATCACACGCCTCACGCGGCAGGCCCCCCGAATGCACGCCAGGAGTTCATCCAGCCCAACCTGTCCCTGATCCCAGTTTGTCATGGCGTCCTCCTGCTTGAGGATATCCTTGTCTGCGGAGATATAAAGGGGCAGGCTGTCCGCCTTCCCAGACTCGCTCCCCTCTTTGCATCCCGTCCCCTTCAGCATTTCCTCCAGGCCTTCCCCGCGCCCCAGCTCCTCCTCCCGTATCCAAATAACTCTTCCCGCAAATTCCTCCGTTTCCCCGGCGGCCTCCGGACTGCTGCCGGGAGGGCCTGCCAAATATACCTTGCAAAGCAGGGGGAGCTCCTCAAGAGCCGCCCTGACCCAGCCGCCGCAGGAGAGGATTCCGCCGAACGCAGGCTCCTGCATATCGGTGTGGTGATCAAAAACCAGCAAATCAAATGGCTCCGTCACCAGCTCCAGCCACAACCTGCTCACATAGTGGTAATTGCCCGAATCCAGGAAGTGGAGGCCGCTCGCGCCAAAAGGTCGGATCCGCTCCCGGATCTGCTCTGCAGCCGCCGCATCACAGTAGCAGTTTGTCCCCTCCAGGCCGCGGCAGAAAATGCGGGAAATATTCCAGCCATCGCGCTCCATTTCCTCATAAAATTCCTGTTTCTCATACGCATCGGTAAAGGAAAGCACCGCTATCTGCCTGTTCTCTCTCATCTTTCCCGGCCCTCCGTTTCGTCTTTCTTGTCATTGGTCACATTTCCGTCCCCGCTCACCGGGATAGCCTCGCCCAGGTACTTCGGCTTAGGCTTTATCATAGTATACAGCAAATCCTTGGGCCGGGCCAAAAGCTCCCGCATGTCCCGCCCCAATTGTCCGCCGTACCGCTCAGCCTCTGCGGGAACGCCGTAGGCATCCATTCCCATAGCCTGAGCAATGTAGAGCGCCCGGTACATATGATAATTCTGGGTGACAATCACGATTCGCCGGACCTGGAAAATATCCCTGGCCCGGTACATGCTCTCATAAGTGGAGAATCCCGCATGATCCATAAAAACGGCCTCCGACGGGACACCGGCCTCCACCGCATAGGACTTCATCAGATTGACTTCGTCGTAGTCCTCCCGTCCATGGTCCCCGCTCATGAGCATCCGGTCCGACACCCCTGCGTGAAACAGGCCAATCCCTTCCTCCAGCCGGTCCCGCACCATCATGGAAGGAGTGCCGTCCTTTCGTACCCCGCAGCCCAGAACCATGATACAGTCCACATCCGAAAGTTCTTTGGCCTCCTGTGCTGTCAGAATCCGGTCCTTGACCTTGTAAATAATAAACCCGTTTACCGCCAGCACGGCCGCACAGGCTCCAAGGCCCAAAAAGAGCAGGGCTTTCATCCATTTCCAGGCAAACCTCCGCCATCTCATG
>CALWBS010000056.1 GCA_944376135.1 uncultured Enterocloster sp. | reverse complement strand
CGTTCAAGTCGTCAAACAGGGCGCCCGCCTTATGGCGGACGCCCCGTCCCTACATCTATTGCGTCCTACAGAAAATCCCGAATCCGCTTGCTCCGCACCGGATTTCGAAGTTTGCGCAGAGCCTTAGCCTCGATCTGGCGAATCCGCTCCCTGGTAACGTTGAACTCTCTGCCAACCTCCTCCAGGGTTCTGGGATGACCGTCCTCCAGGCCGAAGCGCAGAACGATCACCTGCCGCTCCCGCTCCTTCAAATCTCCAAGCAGCGCGTCGATGTGCTCCCGCAGCATCACTGACTCCACATTGCCCTCCGGAGTTACCACATTGCTGTCCGCCACAAAATCACCCAAGTTGGAGTCGTCCTCCTCGCCAATAGGTGTCTCCAAGGAGGCGGGCTCTCGGGCAATCTGCATGATCTCCATCACCTTGTCCTCTGACATCTCCAGCGCCTCCGCCAGCTCCGTCACCGAGGGCTCGTAGCCCAGCTCCAACGTCAGCTTGCGCTGCATCTTGGACATCTTATTGATTGTTTCCACCATATGCACCGGAACCCGGATCGTCCTGGCCTGATCCGCCAGAGCCCTTGTCACGGACTGTCTGATCCACCACGTTGCATATGTACTTAGCTTATAACCCTTTGTATAGTCGAACTTCTCCACTCCCTTGATCAGGCCCAGATTTCCCTCCTGCACCAGGTCAAGAAAGCTCATTCCTCTTCCCGTATAACGCTTTGCGATGCTGACTACCAGGCGAAGATTCGCCTCAATCAGCCGCTCCTTAGCCGACTCGTCCCCGTCCGCCTTGCGCTGAGCCAATTCCAGCTCTTCGTCTGCGGTGAGCAGGGGCACGGTGCCGATCTCTTTCAGATACATGCGGACCGGGTCCTCAGTCCCGATTCCCTCTAAAAGGTCCACTGCATCCAGGTCGATTTCTTCCTCCTCCGCATCTTTCATGAAGCTGTCATCATCCAGGTCCAAATCCAGGTCAATGTCCTCCATGAGCGCGGGATCGCCGCTTAACATCGCTTCGTCCAGTACGGGAACCACGTCAATGTTCCGGTTCTCCATGTAACTGTAAATCTGATCCATCTGCTCGGGAGTAAGGTTGTCCCCGGTGAAGAAATCATTGATTTCGCCCGCATCCAGCGTATTATGCTTGGTCTTTGCACGCTCCACCAGCTTTTCCAGCTTCTTCAAAAAATCGTCCTTTTCCACTTATTAACGTCCTTTCGCTTAAAGGTAAATGGGGATACAATAATTCGAATAGTATTCCACAACTTATCATTATATATGATTTGATTTCCTATTTCAAGAAGTTTCGACGGATTTTTCCATTTTTCCCTCACTGCTCCCTCAGAATTCGAATCCGCTCCCGTTTGTTCGTGATGTCCACCCGGGTCCGGGAGCCTCCAAACTCCCCGTCCAGCACCCAGTCCACACTCCCCTCCGACTCGATGCGGATGGAGGAAGTCTTAAACTTGTACACGTACTCATTGGGCTCCTCCTTTAAGAACATGTAGGAGACAATATTGCTCAAATCCACCGGCGTCCGGGGCATGCGTATCAGCAGGACCTCAAACACCCCATCGTTTAGGGCCACAGACTGATTTACCAGCCCCTTAAATCCGCCCACACTCACCGTGTTCGTCACCATGCCGAAGACAAAGTCCTCCTCCAGGCTTCCCTTCTCCCACTCCACCCGCATATGGCAGGGGCGGATGGCCGAAAGACTCTTAAGCCCCTCCAGCATATATGCTTGGTGCCCCAGGCGGTTTTTCTTGTCCTGGGAGGTCTGATAGGACACCTCGGTAAATGCTCCAAAGGCTGCAATATACACAAAATACCGGTCTTCACAGAATGTCCCTATATCAATAGGGAACGGCCGGCCCTTCACCACAGCCTCAGCCGCCCGGCCCATGCGCTTAGGGATCTTCAGGCTGGCCGCAAAATCATTGGTGGAGCCCGCAGGGATATATCCCAAAAGCGGGGTTCTCGGCAGCTCCATCATCCCGGAAATTACCTCATTCAAGGTTCCATCTCCCCCGCTGCACACGATCAGGCCCATTCGGCGGCCCAGACGCCGGACAACCGCCGCCGCGTCTCCCTGTCCCTGGGTTACGTGGACATGAATGTCATACCCGGCTCCGGTAAAGATATCCAGTATTTCCATGAGATGCCCCTTTATCTGCTCCCTGCCGGAACGGGGGTTAAAGACAAACAGCATTTTTCGCATATCCTCTGCGTCTCTCCTTCCAGTGTATCCAAATTTTCCCGTCCTATCCAACGTGCTCTATTCCGCGAACCTTTTATATGCGGAAAATGCGCTGGGCAGAGCGTATTCCCGCTTCAGCGCCTTTTTATCTGCCAGGAAAGCCCCCGGGAACACATCGGGAACCGACGCTTCCCGCTCCAGAACGACCAGGCAGCCCACCATATGCCACTCCACATGGGAAAATACATGCCTGGACGAGGGCAGTTCCTTTGCGGCAATCACCATACACGGCTCAACGCCCAGAAATTCCAATGCTTCCTCCCGCTCCATATGTCCGGGCACGCTGGGGAGCTCATAGAGAGAGGCTAAAAGCCCCTTGGGCGGCCGTCTGCGTATGAGAACCTTATCCTCCCGTTCGATGAGAAATACCGTCCTCTCCTCCACGCGTCTGGGCCTGGGGGCACTCTTTACAGGGATCTCTCTCCACCAGCCATTTTTCCCGGAAAGGCACAGCTCATGCAGCGGACACTCCCCGCACTTCGGCTCCCCTCCCGGCACGCACACCAGCGCTCCCACCTCGAAAAGAGCCTGGTTATAGTTTCCCGGCTCATCCTTCGGGATAACCTGACCCAGTTCCCGCTCCATCCGTGTCTTTACCGAGGTCTTCTTTATATCCTCCCGATCCCCCAAGATGCGTGACACCACCCGGAGCACATTTCCGTCCACAGCCGGCACAGGAAGACCATAGGCAATGGAGGCCACAGCCCCTGCGGTGTAGCTGCCGATGCCCGGGAGATCTTTCAGCTCCGCAAAGGATGCAGGAAGGCAGCCGCCGTATTTCTCCACAATAATCCTGGCCGCTGCCTTTAAATTTCTTGCCCGACTGTAGTATCCAAGGCCCTCCCACATTTTCATAAGGCGGTCATCGTCTGCCTCCGCCAGCTGCCGCACACTGGGAAATGCCTCCATAAACCGCTCAAAGTACGGCTTTACAGCCTCCACCCGGGTCTGCTGAAGCATGATCTCAGACACCCAAATCCGATAGGGATCCCGGTTCTTACGCCAGGGCAGGACCCTTGCCCGGCTCTGATACCAGGCGAGAAGAGGTGCCTCCATGGCCTGCAGGCGCTTCCGTCTGGCCGCGTCCGCGGATGGCGCCGCATCCGCAGCAGGCATCACAGACACAGGCGGCGCCGCATCCGCAGCAGGAACCGCGGCATACGCCCGGACGTCCGGGGCCCCGGCGGCCTTCTCTTTCTCACACATAGCCGTATACCCCCCTCACCGAAACCTCACCGGAAATCACATGCACCACCTGTCCGTCCTCACGCTCCACCAGAAGGCTTCCCTCGTCGTCAATCCCCAGGGCCCGCCCTCGATAGGAGCCCTTAGAATCCAGCACGCAGACCTCCCGCCCCCGGTTCACCAAAAGGCCGTCATATATCTCCCGCAGTCCCGACATATCTCTGGTCCTGGAAAATATCTCATAATATTCCTCAAAAGCCCTAGCTGTCTCGGCAATCACCGGGCTGCGCCGCACGGCATGTCCCAGCTCCATGCGAAGGGAGGCGGCCGTCTCGCGTATTTCGGGAGGAAATTCCTCGTTATTCACATTGATCCCGATTCCTGTGACCACATAGCGGATTTCCTCATCCTCCGTGCTCATTTCCGTGAGAATGCCGCAGATCTTCTTTCCCTCCAGCACCAGATCGTTGGGCCATTTGATAAGGGGATGAAGGCTGCAGGCTTGCTCCACGCCCCTGACAACCGCCATGCCAGCCACAAGAGTCAGCATGGAGGCGCACATCGGGGGAAAGGAGGGCCGCAGCAGAATGCTCATCCATATCCCCATTCCCCTGGGGGAGGACCAGGTTCTGCCTCTGCGGCCCTTGCCTGCATTCTGACAGTCCGCTACCACCAGGGTTCCGTGAGGCGCTCCGGCCTCCGCCAGCTTTCTCGCCTGGATATTGGTGGAATCCGTCTCGTCAAAATAAGCCAGGCGTCTTCCCACCCAGCTCGTATTTAAGATAGTCGCAAGCTCGGAGGAGGTCATCACATCCGCCTCCCCTGTCAGCCGATAGCCCTGGCTGCGCACCGCCTCGATCGGCCAGCCCTCGGCTTTCAGCTGATTTACCGCCTTCCAGACTGCTGTTCGTGAAACACCCAGCTCTTCACACAGCTCCTGGCCGGACACGAAGCCCCGGCGCTCCTTTAGCATCTTCAAAATCTCCGCCTTCATGCTTCCTCCTGTCATAACCGGCTGCCGGCGCTGCCTACAGCCAGATGCTGATGGCGCTCACTACCCCCAGAGCAAAAAGCCCCAGAGCCAGAAGCGCCTGAAAAATGCCCTGGCGGAGCTTTTTCTTGTCTCTCCCCCGGGTCTTAATTTGAAATAGGCTGCTGACGGCATTTAAAAGGGCCGCCAGCAGAAACACCAGAGGAAACAGCATCAGGTTTCCCTCCGGATTGATAAATGAGAGCACCGCCAGGACTACGATGGCAATTCCCAAAACCAGATGGGTCACATCCAAAAATATGCCGCCCTGGCGCTCACTCCGTCCTCTGTGTCCATGCATACGATCAATCACCCAGGGTAGCGAGCATAACCGCCTTAATAGTGTGCATCCGGTTCTCCGCCTCGTCAAAAACTACGGACCTCTCGGACTCAAACACCTCGTCCGTCACTTCCATGTCGGTTATGCCGAATCGCTCTCCCATTTCCTTTCCAATCTTAGTCTTCAGGTCATGGAAGGCGGGAAGACAGTGAAGGAAAATCGCCTGGGGGCCTGCGGCCTCCATCACCTTCATCGTCACCTTATAGGGCGCAAGCTCCCGGATTCGCTCCTCCCAGACCTCATCCGGCTCCCCCATCGACACCCACACATCCGTATCGACCACATCCGCTCCCTTCACGGCTTCGGCCACATCCTCGGTCAAGGTGACGGAACCGCCGCTCTCCGCCGCGTAGGCGCGGCATTCCTCAACCAATGCCTTATCCGGAAAATATTTCTCCGGGGCACAGGCCACAAAGTGCATGCCCATCTTAGCGCAGGCGATCATCAGGGAGTTACCCATATTATAGCGCGCATCCCCCATATATACAAGCTTCACCCCGGCCAAATGTCCCAAATGTTCCCGGATCGTCAGAAGATCCGCCAGCATCTGGGTGGGATGGTCTTCATTAGTCAGTCCGTTCCACACCGGAACCCCCGCATATTTGGCAAGCTCCTCCACAATCTCCTGGCCGAATCCCCGGTACTCAATCCCCTCGTACATCCGTCCCAGAACCCGGGCCGTATCCGCAATGCTCTCCTTCTTGCCGATCTGAGAACCCGAGGGATCCAGATACGTAGTTCCCATCCCCAGGTCATGGGCTGCCACCTCAAAGGCACAGCGGGTCCTGGTGCTGGTTTTCTCAAAAATAAGGGCCACATTCTTGCCCTTCAAGCAGTCCACCGGAATCCCCTTCTTTTTTTTCTCCTTGAGCTCCGCTGCCAAATCGAGCAGATATGTAATCTCCTCCTGTGTATAATCTTTCAGCGTCAAAAAATCCCTTCCCTTTAAATTCATGGCTTTCTCGTCTCCTTCTTTGTAATATTTATGCAACTTTATGCATAATATACTATATTGCCGCAAAACTGTCAAGTGCGGACCGCCATGTTCCAAAATTCCTCCAGCTCATACACCCGCAGTCTCTGAACCCGCCGCTCTATAGCCAGCTTTTCCACGATTCCAAGATACAGTTCCTTATAGTCCCAGTTCTTCCCAAGGCCGAGCTCCCTTGCCAGCTTAGGAAAGAGCTTTTCCGTGTAATAGCGCGCTCCTGCCCCCTCCTTTTCCCCTAAAAGACGAGCCAGCAGACCTGCCTCCCCGGCCAGACGGTGGCAGTAATACGCCTCCTCCCGAGGTGCGTCCAGATAATACCGCCTTCCCGAGAGCCCATAGAGCATCCGCATCGCATCAAAATAGCCCAGCGCCATGCTGCGCCGGGTCTTTTTCTGATCAAACTCCAGGATTCCTCCCAGATTTGTCCGGGGAGCAATATGCCAAAGCCGCACATTCTCTGGAATCGTCAGACGTTTTTCCGTGTCCACCCCCGGCCCGTAAATACGGATCACAATGATATTCTTGTATCCCTTGTCCATGAGCACATCCACCGGCACATTATTGGCCCGGCAGCCGTCGGAATAATATTTCCCTCCGATTTTCTCCCGCTTAAAGCCCGCCAGATAGGCGCTGGCCATGAGCATCTCGGCCATTTTCCCGTCCGGCAGGCTGCGGATATCCACAACCAGAGGACAGTGATCCGTCAGACAGTAGGTTATCGCGTACAGCTCCCTCCCGGAGCTGCGGATGCGCTCCTCGTCCACAGCACGCTCAATCAGCCTCCGCAGAGGAGTGATGTCAAGACCGCCGGTTCGGATAATTCGTCCCGCCTCCCCC
>CALWBS010000055.1 GCA_944376135.1 uncultured Enterocloster sp. | reverse complement strand
AAAGCTGGACCCTATCAAGTGCATGGTGCTCTGCGGCCTGGCGGAGACCGCCTGCCGGCTGGCCGCGGGATGACCTGCGCCGTCTCCCGGATGATTCCGGATGATTCCATAGAATAGGGCTGGCATCCCAAACCAAAAAAGTATATAATAATGGCAAGTGTATTTTGCTGTTGGGAGGGATCAAGCAGATGGAATTTTCTGAGTATTTTCCGGTATGGGATAAATTAACGCCGGCACAACAGGAGCGGCTGTCCCAGGGCGCCATCCTGCGCCGTGCAAAAAAGGGAGCCGTCCTTCACAGCGGAACCATGGACTGCCTGGGGCTTCTCCTGGTCCGGGAGGGACAGCTTCGAGCCTATATTTATTCGGAAAGTGGCCGGGAAATCACTATTTACCGGCTGTTTGAACGCGACATCTGCCTCTTTTCCGCCTCCTGCATCCTCCAAAGCATCCAGTTTGACATCACCGTGGAGGCGGAGAAGGATTCCCAATTCTGGGTGATTCCCCCAGCTCTGTATAAAAGCATCATGGAGCAGTCCGCTCCTCTGGCCAACTATACCAATCAAATCATGGCCAGCCGCTTTACCGATGTGATGTGGCTGGTAGAACAGATTATGTGGAAAAGCCTGGACCAGCGGCTGGCCGCTTTTCTCCTGGAGGAGAGCCGGCTGGAGGACAGCCAGATTCTGAAGCTGACCCACGAAAAAATTGCCAATCACATGGGTACGGCCCGGGAGGTCGTCACCCGGATGCTCCGCTATTTTCAGGACGAAGGCGTGGTTTCCCTGTCCCGGGGCGCGGTGACTATTTTGGATTCTGAAAAGCTTTTAAAAATGCAGGATTCGTGAGCCGTTATTTCTCTATCGTCCGCCCACGATTCTTTGCCCTGCAGATGAGCTGGGTCATGGTTCCCATGGGACAGTAGACACACCAAGAACGGGGTTTAAAAAGGATCATGGTGATGAGCCCCAGCACGGTGGATGTGAGCATGACGCTGTAAAATCCAAACGCAAACTGCGCAATCCAGGGAGCAGGTGCCTGGCCGCCGTAGGCCCAGTGCCAGGGCAGGCTAAACGTCCACAATAGAGTCACGGCCTGCCCCAGATCCTTTGCCCCGGAAAATACCAGCCAGGTATTTCCCAGCATCTGAAGGAACATAACCAGGAAAAACACTAGAAATCCATACCGGAATCCGCGGCTCTTCATCCATCCCGGCACATCCTTTTTTCTTGAAAATCCCAGCCCGCCTCCCAGCAGTCCAAAGAGCTGCCCTCTGCCGCAGTAGCGGTTGCAGTACGCTTTTCCTCCGCCTGCAGCCGCAATCAGCAGCGGAATAAAAAAGCACAATAGCCCCAGCCAGGCAAAAAGAATATTAAAAAATCCAAGGGTTAAATACGCCAGGGACACAATCCAAAGATAGTCATACCATCTTCTGCCGGCTTTTCCCACACCGGCGTGCACCTTACGGCCTGAGGCGTCACGGGTATTTATCTTAGTTTTCATGGCTCCACCTCCCTTATGGAAATCACGGACGCCGGACATTCCCCGGCACATTTGCCGCATCCCACGCAGCGTTTTTCATCCACTTTGGCCCATATTCCCTTCACAACGGAAATTGCCTGCAGCGGACACACCTTCACGCAGCAGCCGCAGGCCACACAGTGCGCCGTGTCCACAAAGGCTCGTTTTCTTTTTCTCAGCATAAAAAAGCCTCCCTGTTTCTGATGGTTCTATTATACAAACAGGGATGCTTTTTTATTGTAACATTATCACACAGCAGCCGGCCAATTTACCGTCTGTCACAGCTTCTTTTTCATACAGATGGAATCCTCCATGCCCACATACGGTCCGTAGTTGGGAATCACTTCATAACCAATGGACCTATACAGCCCCATGGCGGCGGTCAGCGTCTCCCCGGTTTCCAGGATCAGATATGCATATCCCTGATTCCGCGCAGCTTCCTCCAGGTGCTTCATAAGCATTCGGGAAATTCCCTTTCCCCGATATTCCCCGCGCAGAAACACCCGCTTTACCTCGGCGCTCTGGTCATCGAAGCGCTTAAAGCCTGCTCCTCCCACGGCCCGCTCCCCGTCATAGACGAGAATCACATCGTGCACATCCTCCAGCGTATTGTGGGCAATGTACTGCGCCCGGTTCTCCTCTCCTCCGGCCAGCTCATTCAAAAAATCATCCAGCTCCCGACAGAGGCCGAAAAAATCCGGATTCTGCCCATTTGTATACCGAAATTCCATGATATTCCCCCTCTTTCTTGGACATTGCCCGCAGCGCATGCCCCTTCGGGGCGGGCACGCTCCGCGTGATAAAGTATACCCGCAGGGCATACCGCAACGCATGCCCCTTCGGGGCGGGCACGCTCCGCGTGATAAAGTATACCATGTCTTTTTGAAAATGTCACTCTTAGTCGATGAAGAGCTGGGTCCAGTAACCAATGCCTGAGGCGCTCTCCACGTACCCCACGCCGATCTGGCTGAAGCTGGAATTTAAAATGTTGGCCCTGTGGCCGGAGCTGTTCATCCAGGCCTCCATCACCTGTGCGGGCGTTCTCTGCCCGTAAGCGATATTCTCGCCGCTTCTGGAATAGCTCACGCCCGCCTCGGCGAGGGCTGTGGAAAAGCTGGAGCCATTCGGACGTGTATGGGAGAAGGAGGACTGAATTTCTTTTGCCCGCACCTGGGCCGCCTTCTCCGCACCCGTATGTATGGTCAGGGGAGAGAGGCCGTTTTTTGCCCGCTCCTCATTTACAAGTGCTGCCACCTGTCTGGCAAAGCTTAGCTCCTCCCCGCCCTGCTCCAAGTCATCTTCAGGCAGCTCTGTCTCCGGCTCATTCGCATCCGGAATTTCGGGAAGCTCTTCCGGCTGGTCAAAATCCGGCACACCGGGCAAATTTCCGTTCGGATAATTTCCATCCGGCTGCCCGGGCCGATTCCCGTCCGGCAGAATGGGCCGGTTCCCGTCCGGAAGCACCGGCAGATTCCAATCCGGCTTCTGTACGCAGTCTTCCTGGCCTGTAATCTGCCCGATCTGGGCCAGAATATCCTCAATGCTGCAGGAGCCGTTTCCATTACTTCCCACTACCAAAGCCATTCCCTTTCCAGGGAAACGGAAGGATGCAGGAGCCGCGTAAGCGGTCATGGGGGCCATGGCGGCCATACTCATCATTGCTGCACTTGTGATTGCCAAAATTCTTACTTTTTTCATGGTTATCTCTCCTATTGTTACATAAATATTACATTTCTGTTACACAAGTATCATAACACATAAATCCTGGCAATGTTATGGAAGATTCCTGGCAGCGCTTCCAGTCTATGGAAAGAGGATGCTCCCCGCAGCCGCAGCAAATTTGTCAGTCAATTCCCGTCACCGTATAACCTCCCAGTGCCTTTACCGCTTCTTCCAGGGCTGCATCCTGTGGCGCCGCGTCCTTCTCTACAAATACTTCGGCCCATCCCTTGTCAAGACGAACCTCCACGCGCTCCACACCGTCCACCGCCTCTAAGGCTTCCCGTATCTTTTCGGCGCAGGTCTCGCAGCCCATGCCCTCTATCTTCACCACCTTGTAGTCCTGACGCTCAATCTTAAAAATTACCGGCCGGGTTCCGTCATTGCAGCAGGCTATCATCATGCGCTCATCATTGGTCCATCCCCGCATGATAGAGCCGCCCTGAAGCGCCGTGTAAATATACCGGCTAATGCAGTCCCAGGCCTCGGCGCAGTGCGCGCCCTTAGCCGCCCTCCAGAAGGTATCTTCCTCGCCGTACCGCTCAAACACCGTCACGTCCCCCACCTCATAAAAGGGACATACCCCGCTTTTCGGATCCGCCAGATATTTTTCCTGGTAGTCCGCAAACAGTTTCTTGTCAATGACCTCCACTCTGCACTTGTGCTGCATATGTAAAATCCTCCTTCTTTTTTGCGCCGTCCTATGGTAGAATGATACCATGCTGACTCCTGCGTATATTTTTTCAAATGATTTCACGGCCTTTGCCTCCTACTTTGAGGAAAAGCCCCATACTGTCCGGTCTTTCTGCAAGGGAGAATACCTCTGGGCGCCAGGGGAGCCCTACGAGAAACTCCACTACATCCGCTCCGGCATTGCGCAGAACCTGCTGGAGCATGAGAGCGGCCGCAGAAAGATCATCTCCTTTCACGGCCGGGGAACCATTTTCCCCGGATACCACCGAAAGCGCTATAAAATCGAGCGGTCCCTGCTGACTGTAGCCCTGTCTGCCGTAGATGTCCTTGAATTCACCTCCGAGCAGTTCACCGCTATGTTCCGGGAGAATGCAGCGCTTCAGATGCAGGTCATTGACTGGTTTTCTTCCTATGCCAATCTGCTGCTCTATGAAGCCGCCCACCAGGAATACAACAATACGTTCGTCAAGCTATGCAATCTCCTGTATCTCCTGCTCATTAGCGAGAATGGCCGGGAGAGCGGGCTCGGGGACATCACCCAGGATGCCCTGGCAGAGATTCTCGGCGTCAGCCTTGTAAACTTGACCCGAAGCCTCACGCGCCTGCGGCAGGAGGGGGTGATTCGGACAAGCCGCAGGCAGATTGAGGTTCTGAAGCCGGATATCCTCATGCGCTACTGCTCATACGAGACCTTTTAGCCTGACATCCATCTCCCTGCAGACTCTTTCTCATTATAGCACAGACAAAAAATCCGTTCTGCTTCAAATGATGCAGAACAGATTTTTATACTGTCCGCCATGCGCGCCAAGTAGTCCGCGTAAAACAAAAACGCCGGCTCCTCATAGTCCAAGAAGACAAATTCCCTTTGCAGGAACATATAGGTGAGAAAATTCCGCCCTACATCTGCACCGCCACAGCCGCCAGCGTCAGCAGGTTGATGCAGGTCTGAAATACCCGCATTGGTGTATTCACCCCTTAAAAAGGCTTCCGTACCATTTTTCCTTCAGGACATTGCCGCGATAAACAGGATCAGAATCTCGGTTCCTCCCGCTATATGTTCCCATTAGAGCATAGAAATTCAAAAAACAAGATCAGGTTGCAGCCGCGCAGCAGAGAATTGCCTCCCTCCATGATATAGTTCCATGTCTCCTCATAGCTTCCGCAGACACGGACTTTTTCATCCTCCAAGAGCTCTAAAAACTTTTCCGGAGCCTCCGAATATTCCCGGGCCGTCCGGAAGGCCAGCTCCTCCTTCTCCCTGTCCGTCAGCCCGCCCTGGGCGCCGTGCAGCACATGCTCCAGGTTTCTTGAAAAATAATACATCTCGTAGGCATATCCCCCAGCCAGCCTCCGCCTCCTGCACAGACGGTAGACAATGGCCCTCTTGCTTATATTTCTCCGTATCATGCGATCCCTGTCCTTGGCAAAAATACAGGTGTCCGTGTAGGAGGTGGCTCCCTCTCCCCGGACAATCCGATCCGCCGGGACAAACGCCCCGTCCGTGTCAATGAGATGAACCACTTTTAAAATGTCCTGCCGCCGGATAAAGGGATTGCGCTCCAGATACAATCCGATTTCTTCACGGATCCGCTCCTCGATGTATTTGGCGGTCAGCTCCTCCTTCGCCGTCAAATCCGTGTGAAGCACATCAAAAACAACGGTGTTCTCCCCTGCCAGCCGAGAAAATACCAGGCCCAGAGCATCTCTGTCCGTAGGCCCTTCCACCAGAACCAGAATTACCTTACGGCTCATCGCTCTCCATCCTCCCTGCCTCTTTAAGCGCCAGTTCAATTTCATACGGATTTGTACTCTGATATAAGTTCTCCCGCAGACCGCCGAGCCGCAGCGCCCGCAGATAGGACAGGCGGGTATTATACCCGTCCTTCATGCAGGACGCCTTCAGATACCGGTTTTCCGGATTGGCCGTGGTGAACGCCAGATACTCCCGGCTTAAGACCTCCAGAGGACGCAAATTGTGAGAGGTAAAAATCAGCTGTCCCCTGGCCCTCTCCTGCATGGCCTCCAGATATTCTCCCAGCAGATATTCATAAATCCCGGAGTCCAGCTCGTCCACCACCACGCAGCTCTCCTCCCGGTTATAGCAGTCCACCAGGCTGCTGCATATGGAAATGATTTTCTTGATTCCTGCGGATTCGTACAGCAGGGGGATGCGCTCTCCGTCCCGCCGGGTGGCGAGCTCAAACTGCACGCCCTCCCCGCCGCGGGCCAGAAGGCGGTCAAATACATTCCACAGCTCCAGCCGGACACCGGGAACCAGGGAGGCCAAAACCAGATTAATCTGCCGGACCGTCATTTCAAAAAACGGGTACAGCTGCCGGGGCACCAGGTTCGCCTCCCCCGGCTTGATCACAATGGCCTGCCCCCGCATCTCCTCCGGAAGCTTCATATTTACGGGAAGCATATCCGGATTTAAGGAGAGCAGCCCGTACCGGGCATTCTCCACCACAGTGAGATCGTATCTGCCGAATCCGGCCAGACAGGACAAAAACCGGGCTGCCTGGGCCGCCTCTCCTCTGGCCCGGCCAAATGCCCGTGCCGCATCCGCCGAAAAAAGAAAGGAGCGGATTCTTGGTTCCCCCTCCTCCCGGTCAAAATGTTCCGTGAGTCTGCGGGCAATTTCCAGGGACGCCATGGCCTCTGTCTTCTTCTCAAAAGAGGAAAAAAGCCGGCGGGGACGCAGGACAGCTTTGCCGCCCCGCGAATCGCTCCGCTCATACGCGAGCAGTGTGCACATGCGGGATTTCTCTTCCCCGGATAGGCTTCTTTTACTGAGCTTTTCATGGCAGAGCACGAAGTGCTGCTCCCCGGCCCGTGCAAGCCCCGCCTGGTATTCCACGTAAAATTCTTCTGTCCCCAGCTTTACCCGAAACCCATACGTGACCTCCGCCTGCTCTGTCCCCCGGCGAATGTACCGCCCAAAAGCCGGACAAATCACTCCCCCGGTAAGAAGAGCCTTTAACAGCACCATGGCGTCCACCGCTACGGTTTTCCCCGACCCATTCTGCCCGTAAATTCCCAGAATGCTCCCCTTCCCGCTGCACCGGGGTGCGCCGGTCGTCAGCGCAAGCCTCCCGTATGCCGTGTTCTTTATGTTCCGTATCGCAACCTGCGTCAGCCGCACCGTCCATTTTTCCCGCTCCATGTCTCAAAGCGCCTCCTGCCGGTTCTTTCTCGCCGGCTCCTTCCTGCCGGTTCTTTACGATAGATAGACTGCCCTCAAGCCGAAAAATTTATGCGGGCATAGAAAAGGGCCGGATGAACGTATCTTCACGCCCATCCGGCCCTGCATCTGCACAGAGCAAAACGCTGTTCTCATCTGCATTTTACAGCCGCTCCTGGTTGTCCCTCATGAACTTGTATTCCGCTACGGACCGGTCAAAGCCCTTGATATGATAGTAGAGCCACTCCGTCACATTCTTATTCACTGCCTCCACAAATTCATCGCTGGGGCCTTCCTGCTCCTCCAGCATCTCGTGCAGCTCCGCTACGGTGCGGCGAAGCTCCTCGTGCTTCTCCTTGTGCTCCTTAATTCCCGGATAGCCGATGGACTCCTGCAGCTCCTCCTCCGCCTTGAAATGAAACTCCGTGTAGTCCGCCAGGTAATTCAGCATCTTCATCGCAGCCATCCGGTCCGCCTGCTCCTCACAGCTTCTTAAAAGCTCATTAATCCGGCCGATCAGCTCCCTGTGCTGGCTGTCAATCATCTCATTTCCCGTGATCAGAGTATCGTCAAATTCTGCATACATAGTTCCGCCTCCTCTGGTGTTTTATACCAGTTTACCACATTCCGGCGCTCCGTGCAATGGCCGGGAGAAATATGCTTCACTGCCGCGCAGACTACGTCACCAAGAGAGAT
>CALWBS010000054.1 GCA_944376135.1 uncultured Enterocloster sp. | reverse complement strand
CCATCGGCAGCATCGAGGAGTTAAAAAGCATGTCCGATAATTGCCCGGACGACATTGAGCTGCACCGTCCCTATATTGACCAGGTAACCATTCGCTGCCCCAAGTGCGGAAAACCCATGAAGCGGGTGCCCGAGGTGATTGACTGCTGGTTTGACTCCGGGGCTATGCCCTTTGCCCAGCACCATTATCCCTTTGAGCATAAGGAGCTCTTCGAGTCCCAGTTCCCGGCCCAGTTTATCTCCGAGGCCGTGGACCAGACAAGAGGCTGGTTCTACTCGCTGCTTGCGGAGTCAACGCTGCTGTTCAACAAGTCACCCTATGAGAATGTAATCGTCATGGGCCTGGTGCTGGACGAGAACGGCCAGAAGATGAGCAAGTCCAAGGGGAATGCGGTGGATCCCTTTGAGGCCCTGGCCACCCACGGCGCCGATGCGGTCCGCTGGTTCTTCTACACCTGCAGCGCCCCGTGGCTTCCCAAGCGCTACCAGGACAAGGCGGTGACAGAGGGACAGAGGAAATTTATGGGAACCCTGTGGAACACCTATGCTTTCTGGGTTCTGTACGCGAACATTGACAATTTTGATCCCACCCAATATACCCTGGAGTATGATAAACTTCCGGTAATGGATAAGTGGCTTCTCTCCAAGATGAATTCCATGGTGAAGGCTGTGGACAATAACCTGATGAATTACCAGATTCCCGAGGCGGCGAGAGCCCTTCAGGATTTTGTGGATGATATGAGCAATTGGTACGTGCGCCGCAGCCGCAGCCGTTTCTGGGCAAAGGGCATGGAGCAGGATAAGATCAACGCCTATATGACCCTGTACACCGCCCTGGTGACCGTGGCAAAGGCGGCCGCTCCCATGATTCCCTTCATGACGGAGCAGATTTACCAGAACATTGTGAGAAAGATTGATAAGGACGCGCCTGAGAGCATCCACCTGTGCGACTTCCCGACAGTAAACGAGGCCTGGATCGACGCAGGGCTGGAGGCAGACATGGACGAGGTCTTAAAGACCGTGGTTATGGGCCGCGCTGCCAGAAATACGGCGGGCATCAAGAACCGTCAGCCTATTGCGCGGATGTATGTGAAGGCGGATCATGCTCTGTCTGATTTCTATGTGAAGATCATTGAGGAGGAGCTAAACGTCAAGGAGGTCATTTTCTCTGACGATGTGCGGGCATTTACCTCCTACACCTTCAAGCCACAGTTAAAGACCGTTGGGCCCAAGTACGGAAAACTCTTGGGCAAGATCCGCCAGGCTCTTGCGGAGATTGACGGGAGCGCTGCCATGGACACCCTGAATGAAAAGGGCGCCCTGACCTTTGACTTTGACGGCCAGGAGGTTGTGCTTACAAAGGACGACCTGCTCATCGATGTGTCCCAGAAGGACGGCTATGTGACCGAGGAGGATAATACCCTTACCGTGGTGCTTGACACCAACCTGACGCCGGAGCTTATCGAGGAGGGGTTTGTCCGGGAGCTCATCAGCAAGATTCAGACCATGCGCAAGGACGCGGGCTTTGAGGTGATGGACCACATTGGGGTGTACCAGGATGGAAATGAGAAGATTTCCCAGCTTTTAAAAGACAACGCGGACGAGATCAAGTCTGAGGTTATGGCGGACTTCATCACCATCGGACAGATGAAGGGCTTTACCAAAGAGTGGAACATCAACGGGGAGAGCGTGATGCTGGGCGTGGAAAAGGTTATGCCGGCGTAGTTAGGAAAGAGCAGAGGATAGGAAGGAGAGGCCAATGAACAATTCAGGCTTTGATAAGGCTACGTTCAAGCGCAGCGTAGTGGACAATGTAAAGAACATGTTCCGCAGGACCATTGATGAGGCGACCCCTCAGCAGGTGTTCCAGGCCGTGGCCTATGCGGTGAAGGATGTCATTATTGACGAGTGGATTGCCACTCACAAAGAGTATGAGAAGAAGGACGTAAAGACCGTTTACTACCTGTCCATGGAGTTTCTCATGGGACGGGCTCTGGGAAATGATATTATCAATATTGGGGCCAGAAAGGAAATCAAGGAGGTCCTGGATGAGCTGGGCTTTGATTTGAATGCCATCGAGGATCAGGAGCCGGATCCGGCTCTCGGCAATGGCGGTCTCGGCCGCCTGGCCGCCTGCTTTTTGGACTCCCTGGCGACTCTGGGATATCCGGCCTACGGCTGCGGCATCCGCTACCGCTACGGCATGTTTAAGCAGAAGATTGAGAACGGCTACCAGGTGGAGGTGCCGGATGATTGGCTGAAGGACGGCAATCCCTTTGAGATCCGCCGGCCGGAGTACGCTATGGAGGTGAAATTCGGCGGCTACGTGCGCATAGAAAACCGCAACGGAGTGAACCATTTTGTGCAGGAGGGCTACCAGTCCGTCCGCGCGGTTCCCTACGACCTTCCGGTGATCGGATACGGCAACAATGTGGTAAACACCCTGCGCATCTGGGAGGCGGAGCCCATCAATACCTTCAACCTGGATTCCTTTGATCGGGGCGACTACCAGAAGGCGGTGGAGCAGGAAAATCTGGCAAAGACCATCGTGGAGGTTCTCTACCCCAATGACAACCACTATGCGGGCAAGGAGCTGCGCTTAAAGCAGCAGTATTTCTTTATCTCCGCCAGCGTGCAGAGGGCAGTGAAGAAGTACAAGGAAAAGCACGATGATATCCGGAAGTTCCACGAGAAGGTGGTGTTCCAGCTCAACGACACGCACCCCACCGTGGCGATTCCCGAGCTGATGCGAATTCTCCTGGATGAGGAGGGCCTAAGCTGGGATGAGGCCTGGGAGGTGACCACAAAAACCTGCGCCTACACCAACCATACCATCATGTCCGAGGCCCTGGAGAAATGGCCGATTGAGCTGTTCTCCCGTCTGCTGCCCCGGATCTACCAGATTGTGGAGGAAATCAACCGCCGGTTTGTCGCCCAGATCCAAGCCATGTATCCGGGCAACCAGGAGAAGGTGCGCAAGATGGCTATTATCTACGACGGACAGGTGAAGATGGCCTACATGGCGATTGCTGCCTGCTTCTCAGTAAACGGCGTGGCAAGGCTCCACACGGAAATTTTGAAGCATCAGGAGCTCAAGGACTTCTATGAGATGATGCCGGAGAAGTTCAACAACAAGACCAACGGCATTACCCAGAG
>CALWBS010000053.1 GCA_944376135.1 uncultured Enterocloster sp. | reverse complement strand
GTCATCTCCACAATCTCATCGTAGGCCGCGTTCTGCACGCCCTCCAGGACGACCAGAGGGCCATTGATTCCGCTTAAACCTAAATATTCAATTGCCACTTTCTCTGTCCCTCCTTATGCGTTCCGTTCCACAACACTGTCATAGAACTTGTCAATCTGCTTCATGTAGTCGTCAAACATATCCAGCCGGTCATTGGGGACATCGTACTTAATGGATATGATTTTGTCAAAGATAGAATCCTCTTTCAGCACCGACATGGGCATGCCCATGGAGATGAGCGCCCTTGATTTTTTATAAAGGTAGAGGATCACGTCCATCATCTTAAACTGCTTCATCAGGGGAACCGATGTATCATCCTTGTGGAAAGCGTTCTGCTGCAGGAAGCCCACACGGATTACCTTGGCAATCTCCAGCGTCAGCTTCTGGTCATCCGGGAGTACATCCGCACCGATCAGCTTCACAATCTCCATCAGGCTGCTCTCCTGGGTCAGAATGGACATCAGCCGGTTCCGATCGTCCACAAATCGCTTATCTACATTATCAATATACCACGGCGTCAGATCGCTCACATACTCAGAATAGCTGGTGAGCCAGTGAATTGCAGGGAAATGCCGTGCGTAGGACAGAGATTTGTCCAGTCCCCAGAAGCAGCGCACAAACCGCTTGGTGTTCTGGGTCACAGGCTCGGAGAAATCTCCTCCCTGGGGAGACACCGCACCAATAATAGTTACAGAGCCTTCCGTGCCGTTTAAGTTCTGCATCATACCGGCGCGCTCATAGAAAGCGGAAAGCCGGGAAGCCAGATACGCCGGGAAGCCCTCCTCTGCGGGCATCTCCTCCAGACGCCCTGAGAGCTCTCTTAACGCCTCCGCCCAACGGGAGGTAGAGTCTGCCATGATAGCCACATGATACCCCATATCCCTGTAATACTCCGCCAGCGTCAGACCGGAATACAGGCTGGCCTCACGGGCGGCCACAGGCATGTTGGAAGTATTGGCAATCAGAGTCGTCCGGTCCATCAGGGGATTGCCGCTCTTGGGGTCAATCAGTTCCGTAAACTCTTCCAAAACCTGGGTCATCTCGTTGCCGCGCTCCCCGCAGCCGATGTAGATAATTACATCCGCATCCGACCACTTGGCGATCTGATGCTGAGTCATGGTCTTTCCGGTTCCGAATCCTCCGGGAATGGCTGCGGTTCCTCCCTTTGCCAGGGGGAACATAGTATCCAGAATTCTCTGGCCCGTGATCAAAGGTTTCTGTGCCGGGAACCGCTTGGCCGTGGGGCGCGGCCGCCGGATTGGCCACTTCTGGGTCATTGTCAGCTTCCGCTCGGAGCCGTCCATGAGCTGCAGTGTCAGCAGCGGATCATTGATCGTGTACTGTCCGTCCTCCACCACATCCAGAACATAACCCTCCACATCCGGAGGAACCATAACCTTGTGGACAATCGCCCGGGTCTCCGGAACCTCCGCGATAATGGTTCCGGGCAGCAGGCGGTCTCCCTTTTTCACCACTATATGGGTATCCCACTTTTTCGATGTGTCCAGGCTGTCCACACTGATTCCCCGGCTGATGTAAAAGCCGCTTCCCTTGGCGATCTCGCTTAAGGGCCGCTCAATTCCGTCAAATATATTGCTCAAAATTCCCGGAGCCAGGGTCACAGACACCGGAGCGCCCGTTCCCGTGACGATCTCTCCGGGTTTTAAACCGCTGGTTTCCTCATATACCTGGATGGTTGTCTTCCCTGAGGTAAGGCCGATGACTTCGCCTACCAGGTTTTCCCGGCCCACATATACCATCTCATTCATCTGAAAGCCGGGATCTCCCTCCAGGGAGACCACGGGGCCGTTAATGCCGTAAATCACACCTGTCTTAGCCACTTTGCCTTCCTCCTAACTCCTCAAACTTAAAGGCATGACGAGCCTCCTCCAGCTTGGTCTGGAAAGAGTTGTCGATTAAGATATGTTTATCGGGAATCACCGCGCGAATTCCTCCGTTGAAGGAATACTCGCTGATTTTAATTTCCGCGTTGTGATGCAGGGCCAGGCGCTGGGCCTTGTCCGCATCCGACGGGTCCATATAAATGATAATATGTTCCTCGCCGGCAAACTCCTTGGCCGCCTTGACTTGGCGCTCCAGAAGAGCCTGGTACTCCCTGGTCTCCATGAAATTTGCCAGACGGTCTTTAAGCTCCACAAAGAGTTTATCCTTGAGTCCCTCCTGCCTGCGGCTGGCTTCCCGCTTCAAATCCAGCTGACCGATAGAAAGCTTCTTATTAATTTCCCGCTTCAGCTTCTCGGTCTCGGCCTCCACCTCCATGTCGGCCCGGCGGTTGGCGTCCGCCACATGCTCCTCGTATGTCTTCTCAAGGGCATTCATATATTCATCCAGTGCCTTGGCACTTCTCTCCCTGGCATCTGTCATACAAATATCCTGAAAATGCTTCAGCTTTTCCTCTGTTGTCAAATCCGTCACCCGCTTTCTTTTCTATCCTAAACTTTCAGGCCATTCTACAGCTTCAATCCGATAGCCTCGTTCACATATGAGGTGATAAAGTCCGGCTTGCGGCCGGTTCCGTGGCGGTCCGGAATTTCCACAATCAGCGGAAGCTTGTGCTCCAGCTTTACATTGTCGATAATCTCGGGAAACTCCCTGCCGAATTTTTCCGTCAGCAGGATGATGCCAATCTCTTTATCGGCCAGAACCTTATCCAGCTCCTCCTTAAGCTCTTCCCTCGTATGGACCACAGCCCCCTCCACACCGGACAGGCGCATCCCCGTCCAGGTGTCGATGTTGTCGCTGATTAAGTACATTTTCATAGAATTATAACTGGCCCAGGATCATGAAGGAGATGATCAGTCCATACAAGCACACACCTTCGGCAAGACCTACGAAGATCAACGATTTACCAAGAATGGAGCTGTCCTCGCTGATAGCTCCCAAAGCAGCGCTGGCCGCTGCGGATACGGCGATACCGCCGCCCAGGCAGGAAAGGCCCGTGGCAAGAGCTGCGGAGATATATCCCAGACCCGTAGCGGAAACTCCAGCCGATGCAGCTTCCTCAGCTGCCATCGCATTTCCGGAGAACATCAGAACCGCAGCAAAAATCATGGTGCCGAAAAACAGAAACAGGTTTGCGCCCAGGGCTGTCTTATACCGGCCCTTGGTCTTCTCTCCCATGGCAAACGCGCCAAAGGGAACGCCGATGCTCAGAATCAATGCTGCCGCCAGTGTAATCTTTACCAGTAAACTCATAATTATAATCTCCTTTTCTTCGTATAAATGTTGTATATATTACAGCAGGCCCGCCATTTTTCGGCTTAAGCCGCCGTCTTTCCGTAGGGCTCAAAGCTTCTGCCGTTTCCGCGGTAGAACCTGCTGAACAGCTCATAATACTCCAGACGCAGAACCTGAATGCCTACGATCAGGCCCTCCATTCCGCACACAAACAGGTTGCCGCCGATCACAACCGCCCAGTTGGGCGTCCCGGCCTCAGCACCTGCCAGCATGAGCACCACCTCCATCATGGCCGCATGGCTCACCGCAAAAGCGCCCACACGGACAAAGGAAAGTGTGTTGGAGAAGTAGCTTAACAGAACCTCAAAGAGCTCAAAGAAGCCCTGCACCACAAACATACCCGCTCCGCCTTCCAGCTTTGCGCTCTTCTTCTCAACCATGGCGGTCAGCGGCTCCTTTAAGAACATAATAAGAAGAGGGGCCACAAACATCACGGTCAGAATGACCGTAGCCGGAAGCGCTCTTCCGCTTAAGTACAGCACAATGGTGGAAGCCAAGGCAAAGTAAAATACAAATCCCGCCGCACCGTTGGTGTCAAAATAAAGCTTCTCCGTGTCATGGCTTCTCACGCTGTTGATGATGTTTAACACCATGCACAGCAGGATAATGCACATTCCCAGTCCCACGGCTACCACAAATACCGTGTTCAGCCGGCCGATAAACGGCAGATCCGTCATAGCCTGCTGCGGCCTAAGCCACAAGGGCTCTATAATATCTTCAAAGCCAAAAATACTTCCGAACATCACGCCGAATATGGTGGAAAACAGACCGCAGCAGGAGATAATCCCTGCCAGGCGCACCTTTTTCAGCCGGTAGAGCAGAAAACCTCCCACCAAAAGGCAGAGCCCCTGCCCCGCATCTCCAAACATGAAACCAAACAGGACGGAATAGGTAATTCCGATAAGGATTGTGGGGTCAATTTCATTGTAGGCCGGAAGCCCGTACATCTCCACGAACATCTCAAAGGGCTTAAAGAGCCCCGGATTCTTCATCTTGGTGGGCGGCTTGCTTAAAATATTTCCATGGTCATCCTCGATGATGCAGAAGGTATCCGCGTCATCCGCGATCTCCTTCTGGAACTTCGCTGCATCGGACTCCGTCATCCAACCGCATAAAATGTAGAAATTGTGGCTTTCATGCTTGGTGCAGGCCGCCAGCTTGCGGACATCAAAATTCAAGGAATAGCCGTTAAGCTTCTCATAGGCAGCCGCCAGATCCTTTCCTCTAGCCTCCATCTCCCGACTGGCTGCAGATCCGGCCACCTCGATCTCCTTGTCAATTTCCCGAATCCGGTCATCCAGAACCACCTTGGCCTCCACCGGAGTTCCCTCATACTCGTCCGGAAGGAATTGACGCTCAAAATGCATGGAGGCATAGATAGCGTCTATCTTCTCTGAGAGCTTATCCGGTACGAAATAGACAATCCAGACGTACTCCTCATCCTCCTCGCACTTAAACATCACGGTATCAATCGTATCATAGACATAATTGGAAAACTTTTCAAAATACTCCCGGGCAATACGCCCGAAGCGGAATTTGACAAATTTGAGCTTTAAAATCTCTTTGACATCGTAGTTGAGCCCTTTAAAAGGCGTCACCTTATCCCTGGATTTTACCAGCTCCTCCCGTTTTTTTGCCAGCTCCTCCTGTCGGGCATTCATCTCGCCGATCCGCTCCGCAAGTTCATGTACTGTCTGAACCGCCTGGCTGATGTCCATATCCGGAAGACCATTTTCCGGAAGAGCTCCCGGCCATTGCTCCATGAGCGCTTTTGCCGTCTCCAGGTCCTCCTTGTAAGGATTGGCTTCAATATAAGGTCTTAAATCCCTTACTGTCTTGAGCTCGGACAAAGCGTTTTCCAGTTGGATTTCGTACCGGGATAAGTAGACGTCAGCTACCCTGTCGATATCCTCCTTGGGACCGGTAATGCTCAAGAATTTCATCTTCTCAATCACGTTGTATCCCCCTTTGTCATATACTTGCCACCCCGTAGCGAATCTGCTCTATGGTGGTAATAATCCGCTCAATCTCCCTCTCTTTAAAATAGAGATAGGAATTGAGGGACGCAATGGAGTAGGGCTCCTTCCGACCGGTTATCTGATAAATCCGGTCAATAAATTCCCGCGACAGCTTTTCAAGCCCCTGCTCACTGTCTTCTTTCATAATGTCCAGCCTTCCGTACCAGGTGGATCCGATCAGGCCGTAGACTTTTTCCGGACTGTCCGCTTCTGCCATCGCCCGGATATCCTCCTTGGTCAAATGAAGATTCACGGGAATAATTACTGCATATATATCCCCGGCGGACAGATTGTAATACTTTTTACACCGGTAAATCCACTGGATGTTCAGCATGTCCATACGGGTACCAAAGCAGTCTTCAATGGTGCGCCGCTCCTTTCCGGACAGATATTTATCCTTAGCCTTCCACATGCCCTTAAAATAGAGCATATCCATAGCGTTCTCACAGGCGGGCAGAGTGGCTCCCCCTTTCGCCCTGAGCGCGGACAGAACGCCGTAATACGGCGATTCCTTCATGTTTTCTATGAACTCATCGATGCTTCTGCACTCCGATAGTCTTTCCAGATTCACCTTGGAATGCCGGTTAAAAAACTCATCGAACAGAGACAGATCCTGCTGCTGTTCCCGGTTCCCCGCGATATTCCGCAGGCAGGTCTTTAAGATGTCAATCTCATAGTGCATGAAATACAGCCCCAGAAAGCTCCTCTGCTTTTGATTCGCAAACTTATAAAGCTTGGCAAAATCCTGATACTGAGTCAGATTCAGCTGCTGCTCAATCATTCCTCGGTGGAGATCCTTCTCCTCCAGTCCTTTGAAAATTTCCTCATAGGGCGGGAACTTCATGAGAAAATGAACCGCCTCCGGGACAGACTCCAGGGCAGCCATCTGGGCGAACTGCGCATCGCTTATCCGCCACCGCTCCATGGCCCGTATCTTGGTGGAAATGCCGCTGTAGCTAATCAGGCTTCCCATACCCTCACTCCTTTGTCATCTGGTCAAACAACTTTTCCACATACAGGCTGTGGTTCTTCTCATAATTCTCCTCCAGGGCTTTTAAAAATGCCGCGGAATCCGCCGTCTGTTTATCCAGCATCTCCTTCATCTCTTTTTCCATCTTGGCGCGGATTTCATCAATGCGCTCTGCAGTTTTCTTTTCCAGATCTAAATCAAAAGCAGCCGTTCTCTCTTCTATCTCCTGAGCAAACGCCTTCTTCCTGGCATTCGTCTCTTCCATAATAGAGTTGGCTGCTTCATCGATCTCGGATAGCCTATTAATCACAGTATCCATATGTTTTCCTCCTTGCTGTCTTTTCCTCTTGTGCCTCCGATCCCGGTTTGTTCAATTGAATTGTTTTGGTCTCAATACATAATACTACATTTTTTTATTTTTTCCAGCTCGAATTTGTAAAATAAATTTTAATTAATCTTCATTTTTACGTCAAAATTGCCGAAATTGCCCCTTATTCTGCCCTTAAGACGCCCAAAAAGGGATGTCCGAACCGCCCTTATTCTGCTGTCTCAGATAACGGCTGCGGACATCCCTTCTTGTCCTGTCTATGTACTTTTTCAGGTGTCTTTGAGGACTACTCCTGGGCCTCCTCCTGCGCCTGATCGGTATCCTCTTGAACCCGCTCCAGGTACTGGCTGGAGATGTAGGCCTCCTGGCCATCGTAGTTGATCACCGCCCAGTCATTGCTGTAGCGCTTCACATAGTCCACCTGGGTTCCGTTCGAGAGCTGCGCCAAAATCCGACTGTCCGTAGACGGCTCGGCACGGACGTTCACACTGTCTCCGCTCACCACCCAGGTTTCCGTGGCCGGGTCGGGCTCAGTCTCAGGTTCTGTCTCCGGCACGGTTTCCGGCGGCTGTGTGGCTTCCGTAGAAATCTCCGTCACCACAGGAGCCATCGTAGTCACATCCGTCTCCCCTTTGCTGCCGGGAAGCAGCATACGGATGACTACAATCAGAAGGATAATCACAAGAACTGGTATCAGCAGCCTCCACACATAAAACATCGGAGAAACTCTTCTTCGCTTCTTGCGCTTTGCCCCGCCCGTACGGGAAGAACCGCTGTAGCCGGGGCGGCCGCTGCGGGATGCCTGTCCGCCTCTGGCAGCCGACGGAGCGCGCCCCCCGCTCTGCGCCTGACGCCCGGAAGTTGTCCGGGACTGTGTACGGGCGGCGGGCCGGCTGCCTGTTCCCGCCCGGTTCCCCGAACTTTCATTTATAAAGGCAAACACCTCCTGATTGAGGAGCTGATATGCCTGATTGGCGTCATAAGCCGTATCGTCGCCCTCATGAACCGCCTTGTTGCCCAAAATGCGAATGGTATGGTAATTGTCTTTGGTAGCCTTATCAATCCAGCGTCCCTCATAAAGCTGGTCGATTGTATCCGACAAATCCCCCTCCACCAGGCAGGCCTTCTCGGCCTGGCACCGCACCATAATTTCCAGTGTCTGCCTGGCCTTCACCATCACCAGATTATATTCCTTGCGGGCAATCAGCTGCTCCGCTTCTCTCACACCCTGCTGGATCTTCTGCCAGCTAGTGGTCCGTTCCACATTTGACATAAGAGTTCCTCCTTAGTATCTCCGAAAATCCGCCTATTTATATATAGTATACTAGATTTTTTTCTAATTTGCACTATTATTTTAAAGAAATCAGAAAGTTGCAATTCAATTTTTAAAATGATACAATACCCTTAATTTAAAAAGCGGACTGCCTCTGCGGCCGCCGCAAATACAACCGTAGAAAGGATATTTACGCTTATGCGACTGCGTCATATACCCGGGGCCGAGGAGGCGATTGCCTCCAGTCCCTATGTCATCCAGGAACCGGAAAGCCAAAAGGGCTGCTGGGACCAAATTTTCGGGAACTCCCATCCCGTTGAAATCGAAGTCGGAATGGGAAAGGGCCGCTTCATTATGGAACTGGCCCTCTCTCACCCTGATATCAATTATATCGGCATTGAGCGCTACTCCAGCGTCCTTTTAAAGGCCCTGCAGAAGCGTTCCCGCCTGGAACTGTCAAATATCGTCTTTCTCTGCATTGATGCCAGGGACATGGCGGACATTTTTGCGCCCGGAGAAGTATCCCGAATCTATCTGAACTTCTCAGATCCCTGGCCCAAGGACCGCCACGCCAAGCGCCGTCTCACCTCCCCGGCCTTCCTCTCCGTGTACGAGAAGATTCTTGCATCCGAAGGACAAATTGAGTTTAAAACAGACAATCAGGATTTATTTGACTATTCCCTGGAATCCATCCCGGCCTCCGGGTGGGAAATTCAGGAGTACACCCGCGATCTCCACAAAAGCCTTATGGTTCTGGGAAATGTAATGACGGAATATGAGGCAAAATTCTCCGCTCTGGGCAAGCCCATCTGCAAACTTATTGCCTGCCCTCCCAACAGAGCCGGACAGGACTAAGACCACAAAGGCAGGGAAATGAGCGGCCTGTCTTACTCACCCCTGCGGTTATTGCGCATATGCTGTAAGTAAGAACCGCTCTAAGGAGAATTCGTCATGCCTCTTCCCCCTTCCGTCACCCGGTCGCTCATGAAGGCTACCTGCGACAAGACCTCCCTGGACCGGAAGGCCCTGCATTTGAGCCGCTGCTTCCGCGAAGTCAATGAGCTTCTCTGCGGCCGACCGGCCAAGAAGCATCGTCCTGGCCCGCCCCATTAATTTCATGCAACCGTTCACAAGGAGGCCTCCATGGCATTTTCCGGCTTTGCTCCCCTTGACACCCGCCTTGCCGTCACACGGTTTCGGGAATTTTCATCTAAAATATCGCACCCCCTGGTCCTGGTACTTCTCTCCGACCTCCACGGAACGCTGTACGGGCAGAAGCAGGAGCTTTTGCTTGCGGTTGTCCGCAGACAGTCCCCCGACTTGATCCTCATGGCTGGGGATATGGCCGATCCCAAAGTGCCCCTTGAAAATTTTCTCGTCCTTTTGGACGGCTTAAGGGGGATAGCTCCCTCCTTTTATGTCTCCGGAAACCATGAACAGTGGACCCGGGACATGCTCCGGCTGGAGCGACTGTTCGGTGCCCGCGGGGCAACGGTGCTCAAAGGGTTCGGTGTCTCTCTAACTGCCAGAGGAGAGCGCCTTTTCATCTGCGGGGTGGATGACCCGCACGCCTTTGTGCACTCCCACCACTCTCTGGCCTTGCCGCCGGAATGGAAGAAGCAGTTTTATGCCTGCTGCTCAGCCGCCGCCTCCCATCCGGAAGATTACCGCATCCTTCTGTCCCACCGCCCGGAGCCTGTAAGCTTTTACCAGAACAGCGGATTTGATCTTGTGGCCTCCGGTCACGCACACGGCGGCCAAATCCGTCTCCCCATCTGCCCCGGCGGGCTTTTCGCTCCCCATCAGGGATTTTTCCCCCGCTATGCCGGAGGCCAGTACCGCCTGGGCAGCACCTCCCTCATCGTAAGCCGCGGACTGTGCCTGAACCGTCTTCCCCGGATTTTTAATCCGCCTGAGGTGGCGGTTATCGAGCTTTTGCCCGCTGATTCGGGACGCGAAAAGCTTTAAGCGCGCCCCAAATGACGAATTTGAAATTTTTCGTGAATTTTTTATTAAAAAAACTTGACTTTTGGGAAGAGACACATTATAATGAGGGACGTGTCACTGAAAAAGATAATTGTGAAGCGCCCTTAGCTCAGTTGGTAGAGCAGTAGACTCTTAATCTATTTGTCCAGGGTTCGAGTCCCTGAGGGCGCACTTGAAGGTCT
>CALWBS010000052.1 GCA_944376135.1 uncultured Enterocloster sp. | reverse complement strand
AATAAAAAACCTCCCGGAATATTTGGATACAGTTACTACCAATATATTCCGGGAGGAACGATTTATGCGCTCCTTAGCAAATCTTGCGGATCCAGCCCTCGGGAGCCTCCACGGTTCCCATCTGGATGCCTGTAAGAGTGTCATACAGCTTCTTGGTCACAGGACACATCTCCTCCATTCCGCTGGGGAAGCAGATCTCCCTGCCGTGATCTACCACCTTGCCCACAGGGGAAATCACCGCCGCGGTGCCGCACAGGCCGCACTCTGCGAAATCTTCCAGCTCAGAAAGCTTCACCGGTCTCTGGGTCACCTTGAGGCCCAGGTAATGCTCCGCCACATACACCAGGGAACGGCGTGTGATGGAGGGCAGAATCGAATCGGACTTGGGCGTCACAATCTCTCCATCCTTTGTGACAAAGAGGAAGTTGGCCCCGCCGGTCTCTTCCACATAGATTCTAGTGGCCGGGTCGATGAACATATTCTCGTCAAAGCCCGCTGCGTGGGCCGTCACGGACGCATGCAGGCTCATGGCATAGTTCAGTCCCGCCTTTACATGTCCGGTTCCATGGGGCGCTGCCCGGTCAAAATCGCTGACGCAGATAGTGATGGGCTTTGCGCCGCCTTTAAAGTAGGGACCCACGGGGGTTCCGAACAGGCGGAACTGATACTCGTTTGAGGGCTTTACCCCAATCACCGGGCCGGAAGCAAACATATAAGGACGCAGATACAGGGTCGCCCCGCTGCCATAGGGCGGAACCCATGCCGCATTAGCACTCACCACCTGATCAACTGCCTCCAGAAATCTCTCCTTGGGGAAGGGAGGCATCTCTAAACGGGCCGCAGAATCCATCATGCGCTCCGCGTTCAAATCCGGACGGAAGGTCACAATGCTGCCGTCCTCCTGGGTGTAGGCCTTGAGCCCTTCAAAAATCTCCTGGCAGTACTGCAGAATACCCGCGCACTCATTGATCACCACATTTGGATCCGCGGTCATCCTTCCCTCGCCCCACGCGCCGTCCTTATAGTCCGCCACATAGCGCATATCCGTAGGCATATAGGAAAACCCTATGTTCCCCCAGTCCAGATTTTTCTTTTCCATAATGATTCCTCCATTCCCTTAAGTATGTATACTTCGCAGCTGTCCAGAATACTCTGAACAGTTATGGTATTTTGAAAATCATTATAGTCTCATTACCCCGCAAAATCAATGAAAAACTTTTCGATGGGATATATCATTGGGGTATGGGAGGTATAACCAGCGCCGCATTTTAAAAATTTTTCATATTCCCCGAAGTCCCGCTGCCGCACAGATAAGAATCCCGAGAAAGACTAAATTCCAGAAGGTAAATACCTTCATATATGCGCCTTTTCTCTCCGGAAATTCCCCCGCATAAAATTTGAAGGAAATAAGGCTCGCCAGGGAGGCAATCAGTGTTCCCAAACCTCCCAGATTCACCCCTGTCAGGAGAGCCCCTGCATTATCTGTAAAGCCGGACAGAAGGATAGCCGCAGGCACATTGCTGATAATCTGGCTGGACAGGATGCCGGCCCACAGCTCCCGCCCGCCCACAAGGGCCACCAGAAGGTTATTGACCTGCGGGACCCGCTTCATGTTGCCGATAAAGATAAAAAAGCACAGAAAGGTCAGAAGCAGAAAATAGTCCACGTTTTTCAAAAGCCTGGCATTGACCACCACGGCGGCTAAAACAGTGATAATCAACACAGGACCGTAGGGCAGGATGCGGAACACCACCAAAAGGCACAGAAGAAGCAATGTCAAATAGACCGAAAAGGTCGGGGCCGGGGCGTTGGCGCGTCTTTTTACGGGGCCCTTTTCCAGCACCTGCAGCGGCGCTTTTTTCTGTGCCCTTTCTCCCAAGCCAGGCACTTTCGCCCGCGCCTTTTCTTTCTCGGGCATGAGGCCCTCCCCGGACGCCTCTCTCTCCCCAGCCTCGTTTTGTATCGGCTTGTCCGGCTCCTTCCGGAGAATAAACAGAAGAAGCACGAGGGAAATTCCCGCATAAGGGAGAACCGCCCACGCAAACTCTCCCATGTTCATAGAAAAAGCAGAATATAGGTATAAATTCTGTGGATTTCCGATAGGCGTTGCCATGCTGCCCAGGTTGGCGGCTATGGTCTCCAGGACCACGATCTTTAAAATCCGCTCCTCCTCGCCAATCATGCGGAACACGAGAATTGTAAATGGCACAAAAGTAATCAGCGTCACATCATTGGTAATCACCATGCTGCTGAAAAAACACAATAATACCATGGTCAAGGACAGCCTGCGGAGACTTCCGGCCTTCTTTAACAGAGAATGTCCCAGAAAATCAAATACTCCCAGGGACCGGAATCCGGCCACAATAAGCATCAGACAAAACAAAAGAGCGAGTGTCCGATAGTCCGGATAGGCCAGGTAGGTCTGGTCCGGCCGTACAATCAGCGCTGACACAAGGGCCAGACACAGGGACACGCAGAATACAGTCTCGCTCCGAAAAAACTTTATAAGGGCTTTCATTGGTAAACTCCATTCTGCCCTCCTTGGAGGGCACAAAAAATAAACAGCCCCTATTATACCTCCTCTTTTTGGACAAAGCAATGCCGCCGTTAAAAAGCGGCGGCAAATTTGTTGCTGTTCAGCTGTGCATCTGGCTTTTCACTCTTCCTCCTTGCTGCAGATCTGCAGACGGTGCTGGTACTTCTCGCGGGTAGCCATGCCGCCCCGGATGTGGCGCTCGGACTTATTCACATCCAGCACAACCCGGGCCTGGGAGGCAAGGGAGGGGTTGATGTGCGCAAGGCGGTCAGTGACGTCTTTATGTACGGTTGTCGCAAATTGGAAAGGTTGCACCGAGACGGATTTGGCTGATAGGCTTGATAACCACATCCACATTTCCCAAAGAATCCACCTCAATCCGGTCGATTACCTGCTTGAGCATCTCATTGGTAATTACATCGGCAGATAGGATTCGGTCCATATTTTCAAAAAGCGCTTCAAGCATCCGCTCCAGCTTTTCGTCCGTAACCTTTCTCCTCTCCAATCCGCGCAATTTTTCATTCAGTTGAGCGATCTGACGATTCAAATCAAGGGATTTATCTTTCAGCTCGTCTATAGATATTATATCATTCATATACATATCTTTCAAGCGTTCCAGCTTGCTCTGATGCTTCTGTATTTCTCCCTGCAGCGTATCCGCCGCATCTTCCCCTCGTCTCCCCTGGGCACAGAGACGCCTGTACTCCCTTTTGGTTCTTTCGATGATATTCTTCTTGTCTCCCTTCCATTGGAGCAGATACTGGCAGATTGCCGCCAGCAGCTCGTCCTCTTTAATTTTGCTGTCATTTTTACATGCTTCGGTGCCATCTCCATTGCGGTTGCTGCAGACCCAGCGCACATACGTCGTGTTCGTATAGGTCCGTTCAATTCGTCTGAAAGACCGGCCGCACTCCTTGCATTTGATTAATGTGCTGAACAGGTATTTGTTGCTCTGCCGTTTTCCATGCAGGTGAAACGCATCATACCGTCTGTTCAGCAGCTCCTGGGCCTTCTCAAACAGGTCCTTCGGGATAATCTGCAGTTTAGGATTTTCCGTAATCATCCATTCGCTCTCATCTTTCTTTTCCCGCTGGTAGCTGTAAATCTCCTTCGTCGCCTCGCGGCCATTTACAACCACGCCAATATAGATTCTGTTTTTCAGGATTCTTGACACCGCATTTTGGCTCCACAAACAGCCGCGCTTCGTCCGCAGTCCTGCTTCATTCAAATGCTTGGCAATAGCCAGGCATCCTTCTCCCTCATATACATATCTTTCAAAGATCTGCCTGACAATCCCTGCCTCCTTTTTGTTGATAAAAAGCTGAAACAGTTCTCCAGGAATCTTATCATATCCATAAACTAAATTGGGGACCTTTCCCCTCCGCATATTTTGACGCTTTCCGAACTTAACCCGTTTCGATGTATT
>CALWBS010000051.1 GCA_944376135.1 uncultured Enterocloster sp. | reverse complement strand
GCGCAGGGCATCCTCTCCAAACCGCTCCATAGGGTTTCCCACGCAGCGGATGATCCCGCGCTTTAAGTCTTCCCTGCCCGCGAATAAATCCACCAGTCCGGTTGTCCCGTTGTAAGCCATGGCATTGATGGTAAAATCCCGACGCTTCAGATCCTCCCGAAGGCTGGGGGTAAATGCCACGCTGTCCGGATGCCTTCCGTCCGAGTATTCCCCGTCAATGCGGTAGGTAGTGACCTCATATCCCTGCCCTTTCACCATCACTGTCACAGTGCCGTGCTGGATTCCCGTGTCCACAGTACGCCGGAATATGGCCTTAACCTGGTCAGGCAGGGCATTGGTGGTAATGTCCCAGTCCTCCGGCTGTCGGCCCAGGAGCATATCCCGGACACAGCCGCCCACAATATACGCTTCATACCCCCGCTCATTTAACGTCTGCAGAATCCGCTCCGCCTCGGCGGGAATCTCCGTCTTTATAAATCCCTGTTCACCGGACATGAATCAATAAGCCCTTCCCCAGTATACCATCTTCTTGGCAGGCTTTCCGCAGCACACACATGTATCGGAGAGCGTCTCCTGTTTAAAAGGCATACAGCGGGAGGTCGCCCCTGTCTCCTCCTTAATCTTGTCCTCGCACTCCTGGCAGCCGCACCACATAGCCTTTACAAATCCCGGCTTCGTGTTGATGGTATCCACAAATGCATCCCATGTCACAGCCTGGGAGGTATGAGCCTCCATATGGGCCCTTGCCCGCGCAAGCATATCGCTCTGGATAGTCTCCAAAAGCTTCTCTGTTTCTTCTTCCAAATTATCCAGGCTGACAAACGTCTTTTCATGGGTATCCCGCCGCACCAAAACCGCCTGATTCTTTTCCAGATCCTTGGGGCCAATCTCCACCCGCAGGGGGATTCCCCGCATCTCACAGTCAGCGAACTTCCAGCCCGGGCTCTTGTCCGTGTCATCCACCTTCACGGAGAATCCAGCCTTCGCAAGGCGATCCTTAAGGCCAAAAGCTGCGTCCAGCACGCCCTCCTTCTTCTGCTGTACCGGCACAATCATAATCTGCACCGGAGCGATTCTGGGCGGAAGCACCAGGCCGCTGTCATCACCGTGCACCATGATCAGGGCGCCGATGATGCGGGTGCTCATACCCCAGGATGTCTGGTGCACATATTTTAATGTATTGTCCTTATCCGTATACTGAATCTCAAAAGCCTTGGCAAATCCATCTCCAAAATTATGGCTGGTGCCGGACTGAAGGGCCTTTCCGTCATGCATCAGGGCTTCGATGGTATACGTAGCTTCTGCGCCGGCAAACTTTTCCTTGTCGGTCTTCTGTCCCCGAATTACCGGAATTGCCAGAACCTCCTCGCAGAAATCCGCATACACATTTAACATCTGGATGGTCCGCTCCTGGGCCTCCTCTGCCGTGGCATGAGCCGTGTGGCCTTCCTGCCACAAGAACTCCCGGGAACGGAGGAAGGGACGGGTGGTCTTCTCCCAGCGCACTACGGAACACCACTGGTTGTACACTCTGGGAAGATCCCGGTAAGAGTGAATATCTTTTGCGTAGAAATCACAGAACAAAGTCTCCGAGGTAGGGCGAACGCACATCCGCTCCTGCAAAGGCTCCATACCGCCATGGGTCACCCAGGCTACCTCCGGCGCAAACCCCTCCACATGATCTTTCTCTTTCTGCAGAAGGCTCTCCGGTATGAAAATGGGCATGTACACATTCTGAACCCCGCTCTCTTTAAAACGGGCATCCAGTTTCTTCTGAATATTCTCCCAGAGGGCGTAACCCGCCGGCTTAATCACCATACATCCTTTCACGCTGGCATAGTCGCACAGCTCTGCCTTCTTCACCACATCCATATACCACTGGGCAAAGTCCACGTCCATGGATGTGATGGCCTCCACCATCTTCTTGTTGTCTGCCATGATTTGCTCTCCTTTTTATTTTCCTCTTGATTTCTTTGTAACAGTTCAGACGGCATGTAAACAGAAACAAAAAGCCACCCGATCCCTTTCCATCATGCTGCAAGGGACCGAATGGCTCGGCGGTACCACCCAAATTGATTCCCATTCCCAGACCGGAGTACTTCCTAAAATTCGCTCCGTACCAGTTTTGGAATCCTCTTAAATTTCCGTTAACGCCGGACTACGCTGTATTCCTCATACAGAGCTCCGGGGCGGGTTTGATCCCGGCCTGCGCAAGGGGCTTCCACCTTACCCCCTCTCTCTGCGGCGCGCCTTGGACTTACTGTTCCCCTTCTGCGCTGTGTTTCTGTATTCGCTCTGATTTGTATTGTTGATTTTACGCCAAAATATCCGGTTTGTCAATGGGGGAAACGGCATTCGCACGCTCCTCTCCCGCCCATGCATCGGTCAAATCTTCAATCAAAAGAAGTCCCAGGGGCCCCAAAATCACTCCCAAAAAGCCGAAAAGCTCCAGCCCTACATACACCGCCGCCAGCGTCTCTAAGGAGGATAAGCCCACCTGGCCCCCCATCATCCGGGCCTCCAAAATCTGCCGCACAAAATAGCATACCGCATACAGCGCGGTCAGTATGCCCGCCTGCTTCCACCCTCCGATGACCGCGGACCAGACAGCCCAGGGAATCAGCACCGTTCCCGTGCCAAATATAGGCAGGGCGTCCAGGATTCCGATACCAATCCCTGCCATAATAAAATAAGGGTTCCCTATAAGGAACATCCCTCCCATACACAGCCCGGTCACCACAAGAAGAATAATTCCCTGAGTTTTAAACCATGCCTTTCCCGTCTGCACCAGCCGAATTCCGATCAAATTAAACTCTTTTCGAAACAGCGACTGATCCCGCCTGTCCCGCAAATCTTCCATCTCCTCCAGGCTCAGAACTGCAGCCAGAAACGTCACGAGACTTACCACTGCGGCCTTAGCCAGCCAGCCTGCCACGCTCAGGGAATTTGTCATGAGAAACGGCATTGCCGCGGATTTCCCCGCATCCGCCAGCCGTGCAAGCATATCTCCGGCCAGATCCGCCACACAGCCTGACGGAAGCCCCAGAGCCCCCTCGAGGCGGAAGCATCCGCCGGTCAGCCATTGATCGAAGGCATCCAGCCAGCCGGGGAAATGCGCCATAAACAGCCTGGCCTCGAACAGCAGTATTGGTCCGGCGCGGTAGAGCAGGAGCCCCAAAATCCCCGCCAATATAAAAAGCTGCGCACCGCCCACCGCTCCGATTGGCACCCGCATGGTCTTTCCACGAAGCCGGATACGCAGCCGATATGCCAAAAAGCGCGCCGATGGGCGCAAAATAAGCGCCAGCACATAGCCCGCAAAAAAAGGAGCCACGAGGGGCAGCAGGTACTTGATTCCCGCATACACCGCTCCCGTGGTTCCCAGTATAATAAAGAATTTCTTCAGTTTCTTACCCGGCTTTTCCATGGACTCACCTGTTTCTGATTCGTACTTCCTTTGTACCCTCTTAGTATGAGCCGATGGATTTAAAATATACTTGGGGGATCTTTGGAAAATATATTACGCTTCCCCGCGCATCTCCCCCAAATAAGCCAAAACCGCCCGCAGGCATCCGTCCACGCCCACAAGCCCGCTCTCCAGGCAGAGATGGTAATTCTGGGCCCGGCCCCAGGTATTTCCTGTATAATATTGGTAGTAATCCTTGCGCTTGCGGTCTACCTCGCGGATCCGCCGCTCCATCTCCTTCTCGTCCGCTTCCCCTTCCAGCAGAAGCATACGCTTTATGCGGTCCTTCATCTTGGAATAAATGAAAATATTTATGCTGTCCTCCAGAACCATATCCGCGCACCGCCCCACAATCACACAAGGGCCGTGAGAAGCCAGCCTCCGTATAACATTGGACTGCGCCACAAATATCTGATCTGACATGGGAACCTGATAAATCTCAGAGAACGCATGGTAGAACTGCCGGTCCAGCGGATCCCTCACCTCAATGTGCTCATCGTAATAGCGAAATGCCTCCTCCGCTATATTGATGTCGTCCGCTGCCATGGAGATCAGCTCCTTATCATAAAACGGAATCCCCAGAGCATCCGCCAGTTTCACTCCAAGCTCCCGGCCGCCGCTGCCGAACTCCCGGCTAATTGTGATTACTCTCTCCATAAGATACCGCCCCTTTCTCATGCAAGTATAAATTTGGGAATGTGTCAGAAAATCACTTCCAGCCATCCGCCCGCAAAACCGCGCCCTTCCCTGCAGTTTAAACGGTATCCCCAGTATATCACAAAAATCGGCAAATTCATATTCAAATCTTTATAAAAACCTCAAAATCCTCCGGCAAAACAGTCGGAGGACTTTGAAAATTTATTTCCCCAAACTCCTCTGCACAGCCTTCACAACCTCCATAATCGGTATGATCAATACCGCCAAGCCAAGGGCAATCGCATACTCCGGCAGGTCGATGGGCGTAAATTCAAAGGCCGCTGCCAGGAAAGGCACCTCGATTACCGCCGTGGTCAGCACCAACGACATGATCATTGCTCCATACAGGAACTTGTTGTGGGTTTCCATCTTAAAGATAGAACCTCTGCGGCTCCTCATATTCAGGGAGTGAAAAATTTCCACCATAGAAAGCGTGAGGAACGCCATCGTCGTGCCGTCCGCACTGTCCACAAACTCCAGCACGCCGCTCTCATAGTAGTGGCCGATGAGATAAGAAACCATCACCAGCACCGTTACGATAAAGCCCTGGAAGAAGACGTCAAAGCCCATTCCTCCGGCAAAGATTCCCTCCTTGGGATCACGCGGCTTCCGCTTCATGATATCCGCCTCGCTCTTCTCCATTCCAAGAGCCAGGGCAGGGAAACAGTCCGTGATGAGGTTAATCCAAAGCAGATGCACAGGCTGAAGAATAGTGAAGCCAATCAGCGTGGCAAAGAAGATCGACAGCACCTCCGCCAGGTTCGACGCCAGAAGGAACTGGATGGCCTTGCGGATGTTGGCGTAAATCCGGCGGCCTTCCTCCACAGCCGACACAATAGTGGCAAAGTTGTCGTCCGCCAGCACCATATCCGCCACATTCTTAGTAACATCCGTTCCCGTGATTCCCATTCCCACGCCGATATCCGCGCTCTTAATGGAGGGCGCATCGTTCACGCCGTCGCCTGTCATGGCCGTGATCATTCCCTTCGCCTTCCAGCCGTTCACGATCCGCACCTTGTGCTCCGGCTGTACGCGGGCGTATACGGAGAAATTCTCTATATTCCGGTTGAACTCCTCATCGCTCATCTCATTTAACTGCGCGCCGGTAATGGCCTGGCTTGCGTCGGAGATAATCCCCAGCTCCATGGCAATGGCCACCGCCGTATCCTTGTGGTCTCCCGTAATCATGATGGGACGGATTCCCGCCTGCCGACACTCCACAATGGCTGCCTTCACCTCCGGCCGCACCGGGTCAATCATTCCCGAAAGTCCCAGGTAGGTCAAATCTTGCTCCAGATTCTCCGGTGTAAAGTCACCGGGCAGGGCATCCCACTTTCGCATGGAGCCGCACAGCACGCGCAGCGCCTTATCTGCCATGGCCTTGTTGCTCTTTAAAATTTCCGCCCGGATTTCCTCGGTCATGGGCACCTCCTGCCCGCCGACATACGCCTTCGTGCAGCGCTTCAATACCTCGTCCGGCGCTCCCTTGGTGAACTGGATAATCTTCCCGTCCTTTGTCTGGTGCACTGTAGACATCATCTTGCGCATGGAATCAAAAGGCGCCTCGCCTACACGGACATAATCCCGCTTCAGCTGGGTCTTGGGCAGGCCGTTCTTGTTTGCGTCATTTACCAGGGCGCACTCCGTAGGCTCTCCCACAGCCTCGTCGGAATCCGGATCGAGTTCCGCATCGGAGCACAAGGCCATAGCTGTTTCAAGAAGGCTCTCGTCATCTCCCCGGTGTTCTACCACCGTCATCTTATTCTGCGTTAAAGTTCCTGTCTTATCCGAGCAAATGATCTGGGTACATCCCAGAGTTTCCACCGCTGTCAGCTTCCGTATGATGGCGTTTCTCTTGGACATGTTGGTCACGCCGATGGACAGCACAATGGTTACTACTGCTGCCAGTCCCTCCGGAATGGCTGCTACCGCCAAAGACACTGCTACCATAAAGGTGCTAAGGAGCGTATCCCCCGTGATTCCCTCCGGTCCCATCTGCGCGCGGAACAGGCCAACCGCAAAAATGACAATACAGATTCCAACTACCAGCACGGTTAAAATCTTGCTCAGCTGATTGAGCTTCATCTGGAGGGGCGTCTCCTCGCTCTGTGCCTTGGACAGGGCGTCCGCAATCTTACCCATCTCCGTACTCATGCCGGTTCCTGTAATGACCGCTTTGCCGCGGCCATACACAACCGTAGAACCCATGTACATCATATTCTTGCGGTCACCCAGGGGAACATCCTTCTCCCCGCCCAGGTTCAGCACGTTGACGATCTTGTTGACAGGTACGGACTCTCCGGTAAGAGCTGCCTCCTCAATCTTCATGCTGGCGCTCTCAATGATGCGGCCGTCCGCAGGAACAGAGTCTCCCGCCTCCAGAATCACAATGTCACCGGGAACCAGTTCTTCGCTCTTTAAGGTCACGATTTTCCCATCGCGCATCACCTTGCTGGTAGCGGCGGCAATCTCCTGCAGAGCTGCAATAGCGGCCTCAGCCTTGCTCTCCTGCACCACACCAAGTACCGCATTGATGATAACCACGGCCATGATGATAATTACATCAGTAAAGGACTCACCCTCATAATAGGCCGTAATGCCGGAAATCACGGCTGCCACAATCAGAATGATAATCATGGGATCCGCCAGCTCGTCTAAAAAACGCTTCAAAAGGGAATCCTTCTTCCCCTCCTTCAGCTTATTCCTGCCGAACTTCTCCAGCCGCTCTTTTGCCTCGGCGCTTGTGAGTCCGTCCGGTGTGGCATTATGCGCCTTTAAAACCTCCTCAATACTGGATAGATACTCTTTCACACACTGCTCCTCCTTCATCTCGCTTTATTGTAACTCTATATAAAAAACTCATACGCAGACAAGGCTACCAGAATCTGCATATGAGTCTCATTTTTACAAATAAAAAAGAGACCTGCCTGTTCACCCGCTTTACAGATAACAGGTAAGTCTCGTCATTTAAAACCAAGCCAGGAAGCCCTTATTCCCTGCAGGCGAATCCTGCGCGGAAAGCTTCAGTGCTGTTGACCTGTGCCACACAATATACTGTATACTGCTAAGACAGATACCGTGCCGACTACTCCCTTACGTAAGTAAAAGCCTAACACGATTTTGCCGCAATGTCAAGAAGTTTTCTCGAAATGTTGCCCGCTACATATTCATCCGCTTCGCCATCAGATATTGGGTTCCCCCTGCAAAAATCAAAATCTGCAGCGCACAGATGCCGATGGAGGCCCAGACAGCTGCATGCCCGCCCAGCTCTGAGAAGATAAGCGCCAGCGAATTCAAGTTAAAGCCAGACAGAAAAATATAGCTGAGAACGCTGAGCACAATGTTGATCACCACATACCAAAGAAAAGAAAGCGCTACCTTATGGGTGTTGGAGAGCTGTCCCAGCATAACCGCCAGATACACATGATAGATCTCCGCGGCGCCCGCCAAGATCAGCAGCAGAGAAAACTCCCCCGCATACAGCGCCCACTGGGGCACATATAGATTCAGCCGCTCAAAAAACAAAATCCAGTCCACCTCGCGTATCATCTGCACAAACGCAGCCGGACTCATCAGGATAATGATGCTGGCCGCCGCCGCAATCATGGAAAATACCCCAAACACCAGCCCTATCAGGCACTTGGCCAGAGGAATCTCCCAGAGCTCTACCGGGGCTGTCAGCACCAGATACCCCTCATCTCCCACAACACCCTTATAAAATCTCTGTACAATCACGACCACTGTCAGAACCATCAGGGCCATAATCACTCCAAAGTATACCATAAATCCGATCAGCTGAATCACCTCACCCAGCCCGCTGTCCATGAATCGGCCAAGCTCCGGCGAGGAACCGCTGCCGCCCAGATGAATCATCAGGCTGTTCACAATCGATACCGCCAAAACTACCAGATACAGCGGCACCAGCGTATGGCCCGTGGCCTTCCACTCATATTTAAGCAGTTTTCCGAACATCTTACCGCACCTCCCTTCTGCCGCTGTGCTCGCCCACAGGTGTTATGCTGAATATCTCCCGGAAAAGCTGGTCTACGGACTTTCCTTCCTGCTCTCGAATCACATCCACGGATTCCTGGCGCACCACACGCCCCTCCTGCAGAAAAATCACCTCATCCAGCACCTTCTCAATATCTGTAATCAGATGGGTGGATATGATTAGGGAAGCCTCCGGGGAATAGTTCGTGAGAATTGTCCGGAGAATGAACTCCCGTGCCGCCGGATCTACCCCTCCGATCGGCTCGTCCAGGAGATACAGCTTTGCCCTGCGGCTCATGGCCAAAACCAACTGAACCTTCTCCTTGGTTCCCTTTGACATAGTCTTAAGCCGGTCTCTTGTGGATACTCCGAGCTCCCCCATCATCGTTTCCGCCTTATCCCTGTCAAAATCCCCATAAAAATCTTTGAAAAAGCGCAGCAGATCCTCTGCCCGCATCCAATCTGCGAAATACATGCGATCCGGCAGATACGATACCACGGACTTCGTATACACGCCTGGTCTGTGCCCATCGATACATATCTCCCCGCCGTTCGGCGCCAGAAGTCCGTTGGCCAGCTTTATGAGCGTAGTTTTTCCGGAACCATTTGGCCCTAAAAGGCCGATGATTTTTCCTGCTTTTATGTTCAGGTCGATTCCCTCCAGGGCCGTTTTTTTCCCGTAGGTCTTCGTAAGCCCCCGGCACTCCATCACATACTGTTCCATTTTGTTCTATCCCTCCTTTTTTATCTGCTCCTCTACAGCTTCCAGGATATCTCCTGCGGACAGTCCAAGGTTTCTCATCTTTTGTATAAATTCATGGATCTGTTTTTCCGCAATCTCCCGCCTTTTTTGTGCGATTCGCTCCATGTCCTCCGTCACCACCCTTCCCGCTGTCCGGTTTGTCTGTGCCAGTCCCATAGACTCCAGTTCCGCCATAGCCCTCTGCATTGTATTCGGATTTACCCCGGCCTCAGCCGCCAAATCCCGCACTGAGGGCATCCTCTCTCCCGGCTCGTACCGCCCGGCAATAATCTGTTCCGTCAATTGCTCCGTCAGCTGCACCCATATGGGACGGTTCTCCTCAATTCTCCACACAGTCCACTGCTCCTTTCTTCTTCGCACTTGTATCAATGTATTATTGTTCTACTGTATTAATTATTTAATACAAATATAGCAGAAAAAATGGCTGCCGTCAACCATTTTTTTGCATTTCAGCATGCCCTTAGCGGCCAAAGGGATAGGCAGTTCCAGTGAACCACTCAAAAACTCCGCCGGACGGCATACTCTCAAAGGACATCTGTCCGCGCCCCGCAGGATGGGGAAACGACAGGGAATAGGCCCAAAGTGCCAGTCCCAGACGCTCGTTTCTCCGGCCGTTGTTTCCTTCCCCTTGGTTTTCCGCCCTGCCGTACCGCCCGTCCCCCACAAGGGGCGTCCCATGACCGGCAAACTGCACCCGGATCTGGTGGTGCCGCCCGGTCACAAGCTCCACCGCAACCAGGGCATAATCCTTTCCTTCTTTGTGGATAACTTCACGCACATGGTAATTCAAGACCCCTTTTTTGCTGCCGGGAACCGACTTATCCACAATAGCGGATCGATTGTTTTTCCTGTCCTGAAGCAGATAATCCACATATGTCCCCTGATTATCCACAGGTTTTCCACATACCACCGCCAAATACCGTTTCTCCAACTTTCCCGCCTGAAGACTGATGCTCAGCGCAGACGCAGCTTTCCGGGTTTTTCCATAGACCATTACTCCGCCCACAGGCTTATCCAGCCTGTGGATAACTCCTACATAAGGCGGCTGGGATGTTGCCGGCCTTCGTGGATTATTTGTCCCCACTTTGTGGATATCCTGTGGATGTCTGGCAGCTGACAGATATCTGCGCAGCTCGCTCACCATATCCGCCCCAAATCCGCGGGCTGACTGGGATTCCATCCCCGCCGGCTTTTCCACCACGATAATATCCGGATCCTCATATAAAACAGACAGCATTTTCTTTCTCCTCCCACAGCTCCCGCCTCCAAGTCCGCTAAAATTTTTCTTGCATATTTTTTGAGACGGGTGTATAGTATATTAAACAGATATATGTAGTTTTTAATACTACATAATATAGTTTTAACAAAATCAATACTTATTTATCAAAAACACGTTGCTTTATTGGTGGAATTTCATACAGACTTCCGAAAGGAAGGCAAAAGGAGGTATCGCCTATGACGGTAAAGATAAAAAGACAGATTTTCCGTATCAAAGATCCGGGCAGCGCCATCACACATTTTATCGCTATGGTGCTGGCCGCAGCGGCTGCCACTCCCCTGCTCCTCAAAGCATGGAGAGGCGCCGGGCAAATGCATGCCGCAGCTCTGGCTGTGTTCATCCTGAGTATGATTGGGCTTTACGGCGCCAGCACCATTTATCACACCTTGGATATTTCTCCCCGGATCAATCGGCTCCTGCGGAAAATTGACCACATGATGATTTTCGTCCTCATTGCGGGAACCTATACCCCCGTATGCATGATTGTCCTGGGAGATCAAACCGGCTGGTCCCTCCTGGCTCTGGTGTGGGGAATTGCCGCAGTGGGCATTCTCATCAACGCCTGCTGGATTACCTGCCCCAAATGGTTCTCGTCTATGATTTACATCGCTATGGGATGGGTATGCATTCTCGCCATCACCAAAATCATCCAAGCGCTGCCGAGAGCGGGCTTTCTGTGGCTTTTGGCCGGAGGCATCATCTACACCCTGGGGGGAATCTTGTACGCCATGAAGCTGCCCATCTTCAACAACCGGCACAAGTACTTCGGATCCCATGAGATTTTTCATCTCTTCGTCATGGGCGGCAGCCTCTGTCACTATGTGATGATGTACCGCTTTGTAGCCTAGGGTACGCTTGAAAATTGCTTTCTTCCATCAGCCTCTCCTTTTCCTTTCGGGAGAGGCGTTTTATTGCCCATTCCCGCCGCATTGCCTCCTCCTTGGTCTCAAAGACCTCCCAGTAGGACAAAACCACAGGGCGCCGCGGCTTGGTGTACTTCGCCCCTTTTCCCTGATTGTGCGCTGCGAGACGCTTGTCCAAGTCATTGGTCCAGCCGCAGTAAAACGTCCCGTCCGCACAGGTCAGAATATACGTGTAATTCTTTTTATGCGCTTCTTCCATCATCGAAAATTCCTGCCTCCTGATTTCCCTGCGCTGTTCGGGATATGTAAACGGCAACGACGCATACACGTCATCACCGCCCAGGCCTTGGCCTGTAATCTATGATAAAGCATCGGCCGAATGCGCCCAGGAAATAGTATGGCCGTCAGGCCGGCGTATCTGCTGCGTTATACTTTAGTTTATGCTCCCAACCGTTTTTCGTGCCTTTGTTTTTTCTTCTTTTTTACCGGCTCCACCCAGCGAATGGCCGCCAGGATAAACAGCGCTCCCAGAGCTATCTGAATCAGAATACTTATGAAAATCCAATGTTCTATCACAAAGCCCTCCGCCGCTATCCCAAATCGGGAGCATATCTCAAACATTGGCGTATTCCGTCCCGCCTGTCCATCCATAATCCCCAGAAATGTCACTGCGGGATTTAGCAAAAACAGGTAAAACACGCTTCCCGAGGAGGGCAGCGCCGCCTCCTGCCCCATGGTATAAATCAGCCCGGAATTCTGCAGGCTCATGGAGGACATGGAAAGGGCAAACTGGTTGACAAAGTAAGTTCCTCCCACCACAGCCGTCATAATCCAGTAAGTCACAACCGTTGAAATTGTGGAGCGCTTAAAAACAGAGGAGCAGCAAATCCCTAAACTGCCCGCGAAAAAGGCCGAGGCCACATAGCAGAGAAGAAGCTCCAGGGCATCTCCCCAGGTAATTCCTCCATAGACAAACACCATAGCTACCAGAGGAAAGCCTGAGATAATCAGAAGAAATTGGGTGGCCAGGGCGCTCATCAGCTTGCCCACCACCACCTGAACCGCTGTCATCTGGGTGGAAAGCATCAAATCCAGCGTCTGCCGCTCCCGTTCTCCGCTGATGCTGGCTGCCGTGACCGCCGGCGAGAGAAGGATAATCAGCACAAACTCGATCGTAGCCACCAGCTCATACATATCCATAAACCGGCTGTACTGAATCGCTGAGCTAGTCCGCACCTGTGTTACCGCCGCATACATGTTGAGCAGGGCTGCCAGAGACAAGATCCCGTTAAATACCGCCAAAATTGCCGGCAGGCGGATACTCCGCGAGCTCACCCGCATCTCACGGTTAAATACCGGATTCCGCTTCATAGGACGTCACCACCCTTTCTTCTTCATGATCCGTGAGCTGCATAAATACCGACTCCAGGCTCCCCTTCTCCCTCGTGAAGCCATTAACCAGAACACCGCTGTCGATCAGCTGCTGCAGCAGGACTGCCTCCTCTTTGGCATCCCCCGAAAATCGGACGCTGATATCTTTTTCCCGCACGGATATGGTCTGAACCAGCGGGTGGCTCCGCAGCACTGCCAGAGCGGCATCCCGGCCGCTGTACACTGAGATAATCAGAGGGTTGGAGGTATTGACCATGGACAAGATATCGCCGATTTCTCCCTCCAGCACCATGCGCCCCTGGTCGATAATTCCGATGTCCGTGCAGAGCTCAGAAAGCTCGGAAAGCACATGGGAACTGATCAGGATTGTCTTTCCTGCTTCCTTTAACTCCTCCAGGATTTCTTTAAACTCAAACCGGGTCCGGGGATCCAACCCGGAGGTAGGCTCATCCAGAATCAGCAGGGCCGGGTCATGAATCAGCGCTCGCGCCAGACAAAGTCTCTGCTTCATGCCCCGGGACAGTCCGTCCACAAAATACTCCAGTTTGTCTTCCAGCCCTACCTGCTCCAAAAGCGCTGTATAGCGCTTGCGCGCCATCAGCCCGTCCAGATGGTAGCAGGAAGCAAAAAATTCCATGTATTCCCACACCATCAGATTATCATACACCCCAAAGAAGTCCGGGACATACCCGATCATGGCCTTCATCCCGCTGGTGTCCTCCAGGGCATCTGTCCCGTCGATATAGACCGTTCCCCCGTCTGCTCCCAGAAGGCCGGTCATAATTTTGATTGCCGTTGTTTTCCCTGCTCCGTTGGGCCCCACAAAGCCGTAAAGGGCGCCGTCCTTCACTGTCATATCCAGACCGCTGAGTGCATGATATTTTCCATAAATTTTGTGCAGTCCCCTTATTTCCAGCATCTACTTACTCCTCCCCGTAACGGCCAAGACAGGCAGCATAATATTCCAGGTATAATCACCGGCTCCATCATATGCATATTTCACAGTCAGCGTGTTGCCGGGCGACAGATAGGGTTCCAGGCTCCGCCCGTCATATTCCGTGCGGGATACATCCATAGGATCATAATTTCCCGTATTGTAATTGTAGAAATACATGGTTCCTGTAAACGGCACCACATAGTAATACCGGAGATTCTCTTCCATTACCTGGCCGAGACCATAAAAATTCAGTTTTTCCACTTCCAGGTCATTCCCCAGATAATATTCCAAAACCACGGGCGCAGAGCCATACATTGTGTTCGTGTTCGCATAATATTCTCCCGAGACTATATCGGGTTCCTTCTGAAGAGCCGACCGATAGATCAAGCCGTCCTTCTCATAATCGACATCGATGGAGGAGGTGAGCAGGGTGCAGCCGTATGTCTCGTAATTCTCATTCATGAGAAAATCTGTCTCCTCCCGATTCCGGCTGAAAGCCGTAACCCGTGCTTCCGTGTGATAATCGGAGAGATAATTTTCAATATAAAAGGAAAGGAGGTTGGTTCGCTGCAGAGCTTCCACGTACCGGGCGTCTTCAATATTGCCGCCTTCCTGATACCGGGAAGTACCGGTAATCTGTGCCGCCATGGCATATCCGTAATTGGTTGAGCCATAAAACACCTCCCGGCCATCCAGCCGCACAGTCTCGCCCGGTTCCATGCGGTCTATCAAGACCATCTGATTATAGAGAATTACCGCCACATCCTCTACCGGCTGCTCATAATTATTTGTCAGGCTTCCGGTGATTTCCCCTCCAAAACAATGAATGTCCCCTGTAAATCCTATCCGCTCCGGATTCTGTTCCCAGCGCTCTAAGCGGAAAATTTTCGAGTTGAATGCCCCTACATTTCCGGCCAAAATGCGGGTGCCCTCATCTCCGTACTGAATCCGGATATCCGCTGGCTCTTCTCCGGTAAACTGCAAATAAGCGGTCCCTCCGTGGTAGACGCTTCCCGTCAGCGGATACAGACTGTAGGATGGGTCAATCTCCACATAGTAGGGCTTGTTGTAGGGGGAACGCATATTAATATAGGAGGTCTCGGAAATCCCATCTGAGGACGCGTCCCGAATGGTTGCATAGGTAAAAAACGGCCCCTCAAACCGGGTCACTGTTCCCATCAAAAGCACCATCCCCGTACAGCACACGGAAAGAATCACCACCGCCATATGGTAGTGCAGGCCCAAGCCCCTCTGCTTCAGGAAAAAATACAGCCCCGGTCCTACCAGGATTACATAGGCGATTGCCAGACTGGCGTACAGACCTACCCTGGGGAGGCTGCTGATATCTCCCGACGTGATAAGCCCCTGCACAGCCCAAAACTGCCTGGAACCGCTGCTGTCCACCGAGCTCGTCAGCCGGTTAATCCGTTCCTCCCCCAAAAGGGTTGTAAAGAGCTTGTCCACATAGGAAATATTGCTTCTGCAGAACTCCTCGATATCCCCGAAATCATAAACCGCCACTGCGGCCATTCCATTTCCCAGAGCGATCCCGGAAATCACCGAGAGCTCATCGCTGGACAGATATTCACTGCCGCCCGCAAGGACAGCATCCGTACATACCAGAGAAATTGTGGACTCCTCCGGGCTGTCCACCGCGTATTCCACGCCCATATTTACCTCATAGGTTTCCGGTTGGGGCAGGGGATACTCTACCAACTCCTGTCCGAACGCTCTGAGGGTATCCTCCCCCCGGCTGCCCAAGCCAAAAAGAAGCAGGCCGCCCTCCTGCACCCATTCCCACACTGCGTTCACCTGATCCCGGGACAGCTCTCCGCTGTCAAAGTTGTTTATCAGGAGAACATCCAGCTGATCCAGCTCCATCTCGCTGGAGGGAAGAGTGTCCGCACTCATCTGAATCATCCGGGTCCGAAGCGTACTGTAGTGTATGCCCACATTGTCAAAATATAAAAGGCGATCCGGCGTATCGCTCAAAACACCAATAAAGAGCTCCGCTGTATTCATGTTCAAATCCAGCTTCAGCCGTTTTCTCACCACCTCCTGTTCCTCCCCATTCAGCAGGATCAGATACATCTGGTCCACACCGTTTCCCAGAGAGACGCTGAATTCCTCCGTCACCTTTCCGAAAGCAGAGATTCGAATCGGATACTCATATTCATACGTGTCATATTCGACCCGGCCATTGTATCCCTGGAAGTCCGGTTCCAGTGTTTTTACCCGAAGCACTCCTTCGAAATCCTCGGCGCCGTGATTTTCCAGGTTCACAGTCAGAGGAAGAAAACGTCCGCGCTTAGCTGTATTTTGATACCCATAGGTCACATCCATGGATACCGCAGAATCCGAAAACTCCCCCTCTATCCTGGTCTTATCTGCCCCTGTATTTCCATTTTCCAGTCCCGTCTGCTCTGATTGTCCCATATCTCCGGCCAATGCGCTCCCCGCATATGCCGCAAGGCAGATTCCCGCCATACATATGGCAAAAAGGGTGCTTCGCAGCGCCCTTCGCATCCCTCTTCTATCTCTCATCCTAATCTCCATTCCCTCCGGCTTACCGTATGCAATGCGCCTTATTTTCCGGCCGTTTTAGATGCTCCCGAACTTTTCCCGATTAATGTCAAAATGCACCTGAAGCTTCACCGTAAACACCGTGCCGTTTAAATCACTGGATACGGCAATCGTGCCTCCATGCATATCCACGATCTCCTTGGCAATCGCCAAGCCAAGCCCAGTCCCTCCCGTGCTGCTGGAACGCGACTGCTCTACCCGGTAAAACTTATTGAAAATCAGAGGCAGCTCTTCCGCAGGAATCACATAGCCGTAGTTGGTGACCGAAACCGTTACGCACTCCTCCTCTGCCCGGATTTTCACAAGAACACGCTTTCCATCTGCCCCATATTTGATTGCATTGCCGATCAGATTATCAAATAAGCGTGCCAAAAGGTTTCCATCCGCTGTTATAATCTGAGCCGGTACGTTGCTCTGGAGATCATAGGAGAGCCCTTTGTCCGCAAAATTGGGGTAGGCCTCCTCCAGGAGCTGGCTTAGGAGTTTGACAATATCCAGCTCTCCCACATGCATGGCAATCTTGCCGTAATTGAGCTTGGTAAATCCAAACAAATCCTCAATCAGCTTTTCCAGCCGCCGCGCCTTGCCGTAGGCGATCTCAATATATTTTTTCTGCATCTCCGGCCGTATATCCCGCTGGCCGTCCAGAAGCTCCAGATAACCGATGATAGAGGTGAGCGGCGTGCGCAGATCATGGGCCACATTGGTGATCAATTCATTCTTTGTGCGCTCAGATTCCCGCTCCTTTTCAATCAGCTGCCGGATATCCTCCGCCATCTTGTTCAGATTGGCCGCCATGCTGGAGAGCTCATCATCGCCCATCACTTCAATCGAGGTATTTAAATTTCCCTCTGATATACTCCGAACCGCATTTGATATGCGGCTGATGTAGCGGATATAAGGCTCCTGAAGAATCATAAAGGTAGCGGCAAATAGAACCAGTCCCAAAACCAGATAGACCATAACCACTGCGACTCCCTGACTGAGAATCGCCCGGGTCACCGCGCTGGTTCTGCCCGCCCCTTCCAGATACCTGGCAATCATAGAAATATTTGTAACCAAAAACAGTTCTATCAGACAGGATATGATTGCACTGTAAATAATATTCGCCACAATCCTCGCCCGATAGCGTCTGCTCATATCACTTTTCAATTTTGTACCCTACTCCCCATACTGTCGTAATAATCTTATTCTGCCTTGTGTCCTCCTTCATCTTGCCCCGCAGCCGGCGGATATGTACCATAACCGTATTGTTGGCCTCATATACCTTCTCGTTCCAGACTTTTTCAAAAATTTCATCCGTGCTGAACACTCGCCCCGGGTTGGATGCCAAAAGATACAAAATATCAAACTCAATGGGCGTGAGCTTAATCTCCTCCCCATCCACTACTACCTTGTGGTTGTCCTTGTTGATAGTCATCCCCTTGATGGTAATCTCATTGTTCGCCCGGTCCGGCCCGCCGCTGTTGGGATTGAGCTGAGTGTAGCGGCGCAGCTGAGACTTTACCCTGGCGGTGAGCTCCAGAGGATTAAAAGGCTTCGTCACATAGTCATCCGCTCCTGTCCCCAAGCCCAGAATCTTGTCCAGGTCCGTAGACTTAGCGCTGAGCATAATGATCGGTATATTGTTGGTTTCCCGAATCTTCTTGCACATCTCCAGTCCGTTCATGCCCGGCATCATAATGTCCAAAAGCACTAAGTGAATGTTCTCCTTCTCAATAATCTCCAGCCCCCTGGCCGCATTCTCCGCCTTAAAGACCTTGTAGCCATCGCTGACAAGATAAATCTCAATCAAATCCGCAATCTCTTTCTCATCATCTACAACCAGAATGTTAATCTCGGACATGTTGTCCCCTCCTCATGCGTTCACTTATTTTTTATTCTAACACAATATATGAACCTTTTCCTTACTTTTTTCTTGAAAAATTGGTAACAATTCCGGGCATCCGGGCGCAGGGGTCCCCTCTGCCCGGCGCCCCCGCCGGACACAGTTAGTATCTTACAGAATTTTGACGATTTTGTAAACAGCGGGTGAATGGTTAATATGGCAGGATACGGATATAACCCAAAAACAGGCGGCCATGATTGATCAGCCGCCTGCTTTTTTCTTCTTGATTTTTTCTGCGTCATTTCCGAAAATATAGAAGCCATTCTTCGGGATACACTGCCAAAACTTCTGAATATCAAAATTACACTTTTTTAACCTGGTATCCAGGTTCGTACAGCTTATTATATCTCTCTTATAATCTTTTTTAGAGGTGCTGCCTGTCAGCTCTTCAATGCTCCTTATCTGACAGGCACGCATCAATTCTTCTTCCAGATTTTTTACCTGCGGAATACAGAAGACTTCCTTTATTGCAGTCTGCCGTTCTAAAAAAGCAATATTTTTCTGTAATATTTCTATTTTTTCAACATCCGTATCATAAATCAAAATAATAACCGTATTAGGTTTTAATGTCCGGATCCGTGCGGACGTAAAATTTTTTTGAACAGGATTAAATTTATCTACTTTTCCTGCTGTAATACATCCAATATCACTTTTTAGTACGTTCAGAAGCTTGATCTCATCCTCACCTTCAACAAAATACTGATAATATATCTGCCTTCTCATATGTACTCCCCCGTAAACTAAAGATCAGCAATTTCGTATAATTTGTCTAAGGCCGGTTTCGTACAAAACAAATCGTTTTCCACCGCATTTTTTAAACAATCCGTATTTCGTTTTAAAAACTCTGAAGCGTTCACACATTTTATGGGCATTTTCTGATCCGCAGCATCCTTTTTTAAAAATGTGAATGCATGCTTAGGCAATTGCATGTCCAGAATATCTGTATTATGAGTAGTAAAAAATAATTGCTTTCTGCCCTGCAGCTTTTCGATGATTATTGACAGGCATGTTTTTTCCACATCACTATTGACATAGGAAAACAATTCATCACAATAATACAGATCATGCCGATTACATATGATAGAGGCAATAATATATGAGATATCGAGACCTGCTTTTGTTCCGCTGGAAAGCACATCCGTTTCCGTTATTTTTCCATCCTTTATAATTACCTCCTGGTGATTTAATTTAATTGCGTATGTGTTGTTTAATTCCCTTACTTTAATTACTTCCTGTATGGAAGGATCCAGAGTTTTTAAGATCTGTTCTAGTATATAAAGGTATCTCTCATCATTCTCTATCGAGCCGTACGTTTTATTCTTCCATGCGTCCTGAGGGTAGGAAAAATACCACCCCCGCAAGTCAATATCCTCATACTCCACTTCTTCGCCCTGCCCCTTGTCCAGCCTTTCCGCGCAGAGCTCATAATTATCTCTCCTGCCAATGCTTGTGTAATAAATTTTGCTTTCTACCTGGCGTTCCGCAGGCTCTTCCTCTATATCTGCCGCTATACGCAAAGAAAAACGGTACAAAAAGTCTTCGTTCGTGACAAAGTCAATGATAAGTGCAGCGTCCTTCTCTTTATCATCAATTATATTCACAAACCGGCGATGATCGCCGTCTTTAAAATAATTTGCAAATAGCATCAGCAATTTTCCAAGAGAAGTTTTTCCCGTAGCATTTGCTCCCATAATGATATTTATCTTTTTATAGCGAAAATTAGGCCTTCCTTCCAAATACTCTCCTATAATGGTAGAATCCACAATTTTTTTAGGATAAGACATGTTCATATGAAAATTTTTCAGGCCATATAAATTATCTGCTTTAATATCCATAATAATCATAGCGATTTCTCCTTTGTGTATTTGTTCGTAATTTGCGAAATAATATCTATACATTCATTATACCTCGTCCCGCAAAAAATTCAAGTTTATTATTATATATTCGAGGTGCAGATAAAATATAACAGCCCAAAAGCAGGAGCCAGGCTCTGGCTTCCAGATCCTGACTCCTGCCTCATAATATTAGGAAAGTTAGAGAAAAAGACGTTTTATTTACTGCTGCTCCATAAAGTCTGCCAATACCTTCTCGTCCAGCTGTGCCGCCGCGTCAGACTGCATCTGATCCCACAGTCCTTCCTCTGTGATATCAGACCAGAATCCATTGGCCCACTCCGCAAAATCTTCATTTCCGTAAGCCATGCAGAGGCCGCAGCCCTTATCAAACTCATCGGTGGGCTCCCAAGTCAGGCTATCTACAACTGCCAAATCCGGGTTGGCTGCTACCGTCATCGCTGCATTCACCGCGTTCATGCAGGCCAGATCAGACTTGCCGTTCTTTACAGAAAGTATCTGATCCGGCAGACCGGAAAGCTCCTGAATCTCTGCGTCAGGATACAGGTACTCCGTCATCGTGATATCAATGGAACCCATGGTGCCGCAGACTGTCACGCCTTCCAGCGTTCCCGTAAACTTATCACTGTCCAAATCCTCTGCCCGAGCTACGTAGCACTCATCCGATTTGTGATAAACGTCTGTAAAGAGCCAAGTCTCTTTTCTCTCGTCTGTGGGGCTTAACCGAGTTACAAAGTGTACCTGGTTTGCTTGGAGAGCGGACATACATCCGGTAAAATCTGTCTCTGTAAATTCAACCGTTACATCCCGGCCCATATAATCGCTCAGGCGGTTCGCCATTTCATACATGGCAGCCACTTCAAAGCCCACCAGCACATCTTCTCCATTCTCCACGGTATGGAAACAGAACGTGGGAGAATTGCCAATGATGCCTACTTTCAGCACACCGTTTTCTGCCAAATCCGTAAAAATAGGTCCGTGCTCTGCCGAAGCATCGAATGTCTCTCCGGATGCTTCTTCTGCCTCAGACTCTGTCTCTGCAGCCGTGGTTTCCTCTGCAGAAGTTTCCTCTGCCGCTGTAGTTGTCTCCACAGCCGTCGTGGTGGTTTCTGCTGTCTCACCGCCGGAACAGGCTGCCAGAGAAGCTGCCATTACACCTGCCATACAAAGGGTCGCTGCTTTTTTGATTTTTCTCATAATCGTTTCTCTCCTTTTCTTTTATTATTAATAGGGGAACTTCCACATATACCGTCTCACGGTTAAGGGATGTTTCCTCGCGTCCGCAAGCAGATTATTAAATACGCCAATTACATTGTTGTAGAACAGGGGATCCAAGTATTCGGAGCACCAGCCCAGCTCGCCCATTCCATAATCCAGGCCATCAATTACCATGCAGCGGTTATTAAATTTATTG
>CALWBS010000050.1 GCA_944376135.1 uncultured Enterocloster sp. | reverse complement strand
TTGCGCTCCACTGTGGTCAGGTGCATGTCCGAGTACCCGGACATATCCCAGTTATCGAAGCCGATCAGAGACACGTCGTCCGGAACCGAAAGTCCTGCCTCCACAATAGCCGCGCGGGCGCCGAAAGCCATCTCATCATTAAAACACAGCATGGCCGTGGGTCTGTTTTCCAGAAGCCGCTTCGCCGCCGTGTAGCCGCTGGCATACCGGTAGTTGCCGCTCATAACCGGGAGCCCCTCAGGGTCCAGGCCATGCCGGATCATGGAAGTCCTCCATCCCCGGTGGCGCAGGCGGCTGGAGTCCAGGCCCGGAGTTCCCTCGATCACGGCAATTCTCCGGTGGCCGTTTTCCAGAAGATAATCCATCGCCCGCTCCATGGCAAGCGCCTCGTCCGTGGTGACATTGGGCGCATCCACGTCCACCGTACGGCAGATCACAACCATGGGAATTCCCTTATCCTGGACCTCCTTCATAAACTCCGCGTCCTCATTGCGCTGGGACAGCACGATAATCCCGTCGAAATACGTGGGGTTTAAAGTTCCCGGCTCGTGCATATCAATACCTTTTACTACTACATTATACTTGCTGCCCGTCACGCTGTAAACCCCTGTAAGCACATCGTGCAGCACAAAGGGGGACGTCATCTTGCTGATCGTGGAGAAATACAGGCCAATCACATATGATCTGGATTTCTTGAGGCTGATAGCCGCCTGATTGGGGACATAACCCAGTTCGCTGGCTATTCGCAAAATCCGCTTCCTGCTCTCCGTATTTGTGTCCCCGATTCCGTTCAGAGCCCGCGACACCGTAGAGTAGGACACTCCCGCCTGTTTTGCTATATCCTTGATCGTTACCGCCATCTGCCTCCCTCCCCGTTCTCTATTATAGCTATTCCTGAATTAAATGTCCAATATTTTCCGTTTCCACAGGCTCCCCTGCCTGCCCTTCCACCTGCACATTCCGCAGAATGAGCGTGTCAATATTGTTGGCGTAGATGCCTTGACGGCTGGTGTGCTCATCGCATCCCTCCATCATGGCCGGCTGGCCGCTCTGGGCGTGCTCCGCGAAGGATACATGCACATTTTCCATCTCCACCAGGCCAATCTTCTTCTCCGGCAGACCATACATATAGGCCGCGGCCACATGACAGTTTTTCGCCTCTATATTGCGGAAGGTGAGCGTGCGTATCTCAGGGGTTCTCCCATCCGCCGGCAGCGCTTCCTTGGTCCTCACATACTCGCTGTGCCCGTCCGGGTCACAGAAATAAAAGCAGTTAATTACAAAGGGGGTCAGAACCTGATCCATGCGGATATTCTCAAAAAGAATACCCTCCACCACCGCGTCCTTTCCGCGGCCCCGGCGCGTCTTGATTCTGAGGCCGCGGTCCGTGTTGATAAACAGGCAGTCGCGCACCGCCAGATTTTTCACTCCCCCGGCCATCTCGCTGCCGATGGTGACAGAGCCATGGCCGTCCCGCATGCAGCACTGACGAATCACCGTATCCTCGGCCGGCTGCCGGTAAGTAGAGCCCATATAAATCTTCCCTGATTTCACCGCAATACAGTCATCTCCCAGGGAGAAATACACGCCGGCAATCTCTACATTTCTGCAGGACTCGGGATCCAGGCCATCCGTATTGGGAGAATCCTTGGGATTTAATACCTTCAAATCCAGGAAGCGGAGATCCTGTGAAAAATAGGGATGAATATTCCAGCTCGGGCTGTTCTGCACCTGGATTCCCTGCACGACCACGCGCTCACAACGCTCCAGGAAAATCATCCGCGGGCGGAAAACACCCTCCATCTCCTTGGGTTTGTACCACCAGTTCCCTTCCTCTCGTCCCCCGTTTCCGTCAATGATGCCCTGTCCATAGACCGTCACATTTTTCACACCCACGCCGGTGAGAATCGCCGTGTACATGGAGAGCGGATTGCCCTCCCAGGTTCCGAGATTGTACTCCCCCTCTTCATCATAGCTCTGGATCATCCCGGGAAATACAGGAAATCGGCTCCGGTCTGTAAAGGCCGAGAGCACTGCTCCCTTCGCCAGCTCGATATTTACATTATCCTTTAAAAACAGGGATGTCACGCGGTAGATTCCCTCCGGAATCAGCACCCGGCTGTTCTTGGGACAAGCCATGATGGCTGCCTGAATAAAATGAGTGTCATCGGCCGTCCCGTCCCCCTTGGCACCGAAATCCCGCACATTAAGGGTCACATACTCCTTAGACGTGGAGAAATAGGCCATGAACCGCTCCCCCGCAGCGTTCTCCGCCATCAGATGATACTGGGTATCCGGCTTCAGATCATATAAGCTGGTGATTACCTTATCCGTTGTCACAATCTCTTTCTGATTTAAAAATATGCGCCATGGCTCCTGCGTGCGGTAGATTCCCCCGTCATTGATCTCGATGACAGCACATCTCGCATTCTTATAAATTATCTTTAACTCCATAGTCTTCTCGCTCCTATCGCCTTATGAAAGTCAAAATGGGGACTCCCCTTCAAGAGAATCCCCATACATTTTGTAATCATCCTTTGACGCCGCCCGCTGCGATTCCGTCAATGAAAGCGTCCTGCGCACAGAAAAATACAATCAGAGACGGAATAATAGAAATCAGGGACATTGCAAGGATACGGTTCCACTGGAAGCCTACATCACCGTCCATGGACATCCGCAGATATACGGAGTTGGTGTACTTCTCCATATCCGCGATGTAAATCAAGGGACCCTGAAAATCATTGTTGGTCCACATGAACTGGAACAGGGCGCAGGAAACCAGGGAAGGCTTCAACATGGGCACGATCACATACCACAGTGTTTTTAAAGAATTGCAGCCGTCAATCTTGGCCGCCTCCTCCAACTCCTTAGGAACGCCCCGCAGAAACTGAATCAGCATAAATACGAAATACGTATCTGCCGCAAACAGGGAGGGGATTACCAGCGGAAGGTAGGTATTGATCCAGCCCCACTTGTTGAACATGATATACTGCGGCGCGTTCAGCACAACCTGGGGCAGGAACAGAGTGGACATGAGAAGGGCGAAGAAAATCTTCTTTCCCTTAAATTCAAACCGCCCGAAGCCGTAGGCTGCGATGGTCGCGGATACAACCGTAAAGATTACCTTGGGAATTACAATCTTATATGTATTCAGCAGGGACTTAAACAGATCGATCTTTCCGCCGTAGCTCTTGAACGCATTTGCGTATCCGTCAAATACCGGATTCTTGGGGATGAACCATGCGCTTGTAAAAATCTCCGAGTTGGTCTTGAAGGTGGCTCCTACCATCCAGATCAGAGGATATACCATAATAAAACCTACAAGAATCAGCAGCGTATAGCGGATGACCGTGCTGACTTTTCTTTTTTGCTCTCTTGTCATTCGATTTTACCTCCCATCCT
>CALWBS010000049.1 GCA_944376135.1 uncultured Enterocloster sp. | reverse complement strand
AAGGAGAAACAATATGTCTAAGAAGTCTAACCGCATCAATATCCCTGAGGCCCGCGTTGGCAAGCAGATGCTATACTTCACCCATAATTGAACATGGTAAACCGTTGAAGCGGAGATAACGGCAATGATGCCTCTACAGAGAGCCCGCGGTGCTGAGAGCCGGGTGAGAAACAAGTTGTCAAATGGACCGCTGAGGGCGCAGTCAAAGGCATTTGCCGAGTATTCTGCGACGTGTGGGCATACGTCAGTTGCCGGGGATATGTTGGTATCCCGTCGAGCGCACGGCGTCACAGCCGTGAATCAAGGTGGCACCACGGATCGTTTGTATTCGCCCTTGAGAGATCGTATTGATTTCTCAAGGGCGTTTTTTTGTTTCCCAAATCATTCGAGCAAGGAGGTCCTTTCCATGGCAGACAAAGCAGGAAGATTCGGCATCCACGGCGGGCAGTATATCCCTGAGACGCTGATGAATGCAGTCATTGAATTAGAGCAGGCCTATAACCACTGGCGGGATGACCCGGGCTTCCAGTCGGAACTGACTGTACTGCTCAACGAATACGCCGGCCGGCCCTCCCGGCTGTACTTCGCGGAGAAGATGACCCGGGAATTGGGCGGGGCGAAGATCTACCTCAAGCGGGAGGACCTGAACCACACCGGCGCCCACAAGATCAACAACGTGCTGGGCCAGGCCTTGCTGGCCAAGAAGATGGGTAAGCGCCGTCTCATTGCTGAAACCGGGGCCGGGCAGCACGGGGTGGCCACCGCCACCGCCGCCGCCCTGTTCGGCATGGAGTGCGTGGTCTTTATGGGGCAGGAGGACACCGTCCGCCAGGCCCTCAACGTCTACCGGATGCGCCTTTTGGGGGCGGAGGTGGTCCCGGTCACCGAGGGGACCGGCACCCTGAAGGACGCCTGCTCCGCCGCCTTCCGAGAGTGGACCCGGCGGATCGACGACACCCACTACTGTCTGGGCTCGGTCATGGGGCCCCACCCCTTCCCCACCATGGTGCGGGACTTCCAGGCGGTCATCTCCCGGGAGATCCGGGCGCAGCTGCTGGAGAAGGAGGGGAAGCTCCCCGACGCGGTGCTGGCCTGTGTGCGCGGCGGCTCCAACGCCATCGGCTCCTTCGACCACTTCATCTCTGATCCCTCCGTCCGCCTCATCGGCTGTGAGGCGGCGGGGCGCGGGGCGGACACGCCGGACACCGCCGCCACCATCGCCACCGGAAAGCTGGGCATCTTCCACGGCATGAAGTCCTACTTCTGTCAGGACGCGTACGGGCAGATCGCCCCGGTCTACTCCATCTCCGCCGGCCTGGACTACCCCGGCGTCGGGCCGGAGCACGCCATGCTCCATGACACCGGCCGGGCCGAGTACGTCCCCGTCACCGACGCGGAGGCGGTGGACGCCTTCGAGTATCATAATTCCATACATCCGCAGCGTAATTTCTTCCCACCAAAATCCAGCCATTGAACATAAACTGATCTGGAACTACATCCAGAGAATCAAATTCCCAGTGCACAGCGTCAGGAATCAGTAATGCGGGATAAAGGCATCTGCACTCCCTTCCTTCACCAGCGATCTTGTGATTCAACGGGAAGGCGACGTACCAAATCGAATAAAGATTCCAATTCTAGACAAAGAAGCAAATGTAACATACTATATTTATTTTCAAGCAAAACGTCGTAAGTGGTTCGCACCAATTCTCCTAAAAATGTAACAGACGCCATGTTCCGAAAGAGAACTTCCTTTCGTCGAACATGGCGCTGTTGCTTATGTTTATTCGTGAATCGTCATACCGCAGAGCATCTTGACAAAGCCCGGATCATCATGGTCCACGATCTCACTGTGGCCCAGGTCCTTGGCCGCGATTTTGGCCATTTCCTCATCAGTCAGGGCAAAGTCCCAGATGTCGATGTTCTGCTCCATCCGCTCCACATGGACAGACTTGGGGATGATGGATACGCCGCGCTGGGCGTTCCAGCGGAGGACCACCTGGGCCGCCGTCTTGCCGTACTTCCTGCCGATCTCGGTCAGCTCCGGGTCAGTGAAGATGCCGTGCTTGCCCTCGGCGAGAGGACCCCACGCCTGGGGAACCACACCGTATGCTTTCATGTTATCGAGAGCCTTCTGCTGGACAAAGAAGGGATGAAGTTCTACCTGGTTCACAGCCGGAATGATCTCCACATTTTCGCACAGGTTGGTCAGAATGGCCGGGTAGAAGTTTGCCACACCGATGGCTTTCGTCAGCCCGTCCTTATAGGCTTTCTCAATACCTCGATACGCGGCAAAATAATCACCTATCGGCTGATGCAGCAGAACCAGATCAACAAAGTCCATGTTCAGCTTTTTCAGAGAGGCTTTCACCGCCTCATAAGCGGTCTGCTCGTTCTTCATATCCTGCACCCAGACCTTAGTCGTGATGAACAATTCTTCACGAGTGGTCAGGCCATCCGCGATGGCACGGGCCACACCTTTGCCCAGGGCCTCCTCATTCATATAGGCGGCCGCTGTGTCCAGCAGACGGTAGCCGGTCTTGATGGCATCATAAACCACCTGCTCGCACTGTTCCGGGTCGGGGATCTGGAACACGCCAAAGCCCTCCAGCGGCATCTTCGCGCCGGTATTCAAAGTCAAATACTCCATAATCTTTACCTCCATTTTTCTGGTTGTTTGATGATTTGTTTATTGCGAATCATGGCCAACCTTCCCGGCAGGGCCATGACAGCGACCTGGTTTACTCCTGGACTTCCGCCCACTGATTGTTGGCGTCCACGATTTCACAAAGACTGATATTCTCGTTTCGGTATCTTGCCTGCGGGTTTTTCTCCGGCATTTTTAGCTGGATTGCCAGCATGGGGCAGGCATGGATGCAGGCCATACAGCTGATACACTCCGTCGAGTTCCAGACGCTCCTTTGCCCTTCCATGTGGAAACATTTTTTCGGGCACACTTTCGTACAAATCCCACAGCCGATACAATCATCTGTGATCTCATAAAGGTCACGGAACATATCCGGCGCATGGGCCAGCCGGTCCAGAAACTCCCAGTGGGCAGCCCGGTCCTGTTCTGTAACCGGGGCGATATAGTGCTTTTTCTCCGCAAGGTCTGCCTTGATGCGGTCGATCTGTTCATCGACCTTTTTGTCAATCCGGCGCTGCTCCTCCATATCAAAGCCCGGCAGGAAATTGTCCACCATTAGAATGACGTTGATGTAGGCCGGGTGGATGCCCAGCGCCTCCACATACGCCTTTGCCAGTTCCGCCGCTCCGCCGTGCCGGTTTCCGTAGGTGAGCAGGATGTAGAAGTAGTCCGTTTCAAACCGGGAGACCTTCAGGAACTCTTTGACCAGTTTCGGCATCTCATGCCCAAATACGGGGCAGACAATCCCAATAGTATCCGCCTGATACGCTTTGTTCGGATCGTGAATTGCCTGGGCGATACTGACCGGGTGGGCGTCCAACTCTTTTGCTACATAGAGACTGTTTCCAGTCGCTGTAAAATAGAATACCATTTTGGATTCCCTCCAGTTTCATAAAGCCACCGCAGCTTGCAAAGAACAGAAGCCTTTGCTATAATCGAATTGGATATTCATAATCGGTTTCACGCGGTGTATCTTGTTCTTTCTGATAACAGAATAACGTCTTTTTCGCGGAAAGTACAATGCCAAACGCGCATAAAATCATAAATGAAACTGATACTGAGGGCGAATTAGATGATCGAATTGTATGAATTGCGCCAGTTTGCGGCGTTTGCAGAATGTGGGACCCTCTCAGAAGCCGCAGAAAATCTGCATCTTTCGCAGCCGGCACTCAGCCGGAACATGAAAAAGCTGGAGGAAGAACTGGGGATCTCTCTGTTCGACCGGAGAAAAAACCGGTTGGAGCTGAATAAGAATGGAGAGTATGTACTGGGACTTGCAAAAGAAATATTGTCAAAGGCAGACTCTCTGGTGGTGGAGGCCCAATCCTTTGACAGAAGGCACCGCACTATCTCCCTGGGCCTCTGCGCCCCGGCGCCCGGCTGGCTGGTCACCCCTCGGCTCAGCAGCCTGTACCCGGATAAAATGATCCAGACGGAGATCGCGGAAGAAAACGCGCTTCTGACCGGTCTGAATAGTGGTGTCTACCAATTGATTGCTCTACCCCGAAAGCCAGATGGAGAGGCATATTTTTCAAAAGAATGCGGTCGGGAATCGCTGCTGTTTGCGCTGCCCAAAGGCCATAGATATGCGCGGCGGAAAAGCCTGACCTTTGCGGAAATGGACGGAGAAAATATGATCCTGATGAGCGATATTGGGTTCTGGAACTTCGTCCAGACAGAAAAAATGCCCAACTCCCGTTTCCTAACACAAAGTGACCGATTCAGCTTCAATGAACTGGTGCGTTCTTCTTCTTTGCCTTCTTTTACCACGGATCTGGCAAAAAAGTATCTGGTGACTGAGGATGTTCGCATAGAAGTTCCCATTTCCGACCCGGAAGCCACCGTGATCTATTACCTAGTGTGCTTGAAAAAATCTCTGAAGGAGTTCAGGACCCTGTTATCGTCCTTCTAATAAAAGATTCATTCCTTTCATTCCAGTAGGGAAAGTGGCAAGCGATGCCTGTGGCTATCCAGATAGCCCCACGCGCTTGTTGAGGGAAGTCCCCCAAGCCCCCTTTGAACACAGATTTTCAATCTGTGGCTGCGCGTTCTGGCGAACGCTTTTGACTACGAC
>CALWBS010000048.1 GCA_944376135.1 uncultured Enterocloster sp. | reverse complement strand
TTGAATGCAGGGAAGTCATCTGCATATATATTACTAAAGCGTGTGAAAGCGCAGGCAAAGAGGAGGAGAATGAAATGAGCAGAGTGTACAATTTTTCAGCCGGACCGGCCGTTCTGCCGGAGGAGGTCCTGAAAGAGGCCGCAGAAGAGATGCTTGATTACAGAGGGACGGGAATGTCCGTGATGGAGATGAGTCACCGGTCAAAGGCTTTTGATGCCATCATCAAGGAGGCTGAGGCGGATCTTCGGGAGCTGCTTGCGATTCCGGATAACTACAAGGTGCTCTTCCTTCAGGGCGGGGCCTCCCAGCAGTTTGCCATGGTTCCCATGAACCTGATGAAGAATCGGGTGGCGGACTATATTATCACGGGGCAGTGGGCGAAGAAGGCGCACAAGGAGGCGTCCTTATTCGGAAAAGCCAACGCTGTGGCCTCCAGCGCGGATAAGACCTTTTCCTACATACCGGACTGTTCCGACCTGCCCATTTCAGAGGACGCGGACTATGTCTATATCTGTGAGAACAACACGATCTACGGAACCAAGTTCTGGACTCTTCCCAACACAAAGGGCAAGGATCTGGTGGCAGACCAATCCTCCTGCTTCCTCTCTGAGCCGGTGGATGTGACGAAGTACGGCCTTATCTTTGCCGGAGCGCAGAAGAACGTCGGCCCTGCAGGCACGGTGATTGTAATTATCCGCGAGGATCTGATTCGTGAGGACGTCCTGGAGCAGACGCCTACCATGCTCCGCTATAAGACCCATGCGGACGCGGATTCCCTCTACAATACGCCGCCCACCTACGGCATTTACATGTGCGGCAAGGTGTTCAAGTGGCTGAAGGCCAGGGGAGGCCTGGCAGCTATGAAGGAGTACAACGAGAAGAAAGCGAAGATTCTTTACGACTTCTTGGATCAGAGCAGGCTCTTTAAGGGAACCGTGGAGAAGAAGGACCGCTCCCTCATGAATGTTCCCTTTGTCACAGGCAGCGAGGAGCTGGACGCCCTCTTTGTGAAGGAGTCTAAGGCGGCTGGCCTTGAGAACCTGAAGGGGCACCGGACTGTGGGCGGTATGCGCGCCAGCATCTACAATGCAATGCCCATGGAGGGCGTGGAGAAGCTGGTGGAGTTTATGGATGCCTTTGAGAAGAAGAACGGCTGATAGGAGGGAAGGATTATGAAAAAGATACACTGCTTAAATCCGATTGCTTCCTGCGGGACCGACCTGTTTCCCGCGGATTATGAGCTGACGGGCACACTGGCGGAGGCGGACGGCGTCCTGGTGCGCAGCGCCTCCATGCATGAGATGGAGCTTCCGGAGAGCCTTCTTGCCGTTGGCCGGGCCGGAGCCGGAGTAAACAATATTCCCCTGGAGGCCTGTGCTGAGAAGGGCATCGTGGTGTTCAATACCCCAGGAGCTAATGCCAACGGTGTAAAGGAGCTGGTGATTGCAGGGCTTCTCATGGCTTCCCGCGATATCCCCGGCGGCCTTACCTGGTGTAAGGAGAATGCGGAGGACGCCAATATCACCAAGGATACGGAGAAGAGCAAGAAGGCCTTTGCGGGCTGGGAAATCCGCGGCAAAAAGCTGGGCGTCATCGGCCTGGGGGCCATCGGCGCTGAGGTGGCGAATGCGGCCACTCATCTGGGAATGGAGGTCTACGGTTATGATCCCTTTATCTCGGTGAATGCGGCTTGGCGGCTTTCTCGGAATGTAAAGCACATCACCAACGCAGATGTGATTTTTCAGGAGTGCGATTATATTACGATCCATGTGCCGCTCACAGACAGCACAAAGGGAATGATTAATAAAGAGAAGCTGGACATGATGAAGGACGGCGTTGTGGTTCTGAATTTTGCCCGGGACACCCTGGTAAATGATGACGATATGGCTGCGGCCCTGGAGTCCGGGAAGGTGCACCGCTATGTGAGTGACTTCCCCAATCCCAAGGTGGCCCACATGCACAACGTGATTCTTCTGCCCCACCTGGGCGCTTCCACTAAGGAGTCCGAGGATAACTGTGCGGTGATGGCAGTGGAGGAGCTGACGGATTATATTGAAAATGGAAATATCAAAAACTCCGTGAATTATCCGGCCTGCGATATGGGCGAGTGCCATGCGGCGTGCCGTGTGGCGGTTCTGCACAAAAATATTCCCAATATGATCGGCCAGATCACAGGAATCCTGGCAGGGCAGGGCGTGAATATCTCAGACATGACGAACAAGAGCCGGGATAAGTATGCATATACCCTTCTGGATTTGGAGCACAGGCCTGAGGACGCCACGGTAGAGAAGCTCAAAGGCATCGACGGAGTGCTGCGCGTGCGCGTGGTGAAGTAGGTATGACGCCTGCGTCGCAGGAAGAGCCGCTGTTTTGCGCGGCAGTATAGACAAGAAAAGGAGAAGCAGATGGCAGTTGTAAAGCCTTTTTACTGCATCCGGCCAAGAGAGGACAGGGCGGCCCAGGTGGCGGCCCTGCCTTATGATGTATACAGCAGAGAGGAGGCGCGCCGCGCGGTAGCGGGCCGTCCTCTTTTATTTTTGAATATTGACCGGCCGGAGACGCAGTTTTCGCAGGATGCGGATATGTACGATGAACGGGTCTACGAGAAGGCCCGGGAGCTTTTTGATGAGGAGCTGTCAGAGGGCGTATTTGTCCGGGAGGAGGTTCCCCGCTATTTTCTCTACGAGCTGACCATGGACGGCAGGAGCCAGACGGGGATTGTGGGCTGCTGCGCGATTGATGATTATCTGGGAGAAGTCATAAAAAAGCACGAGAACACGCGGGAGGAAAAGGAGCTTGACCGCATCCGCCATGTGGACCGGATGGATGCCCAGACCGGGCCGATTTTCCTTGCCTATCGGCACAGCGGGGAAATTCAGGTCATTGTGGAGCAGGTGAAGAGGGGGAAACCTCTCTATGATTTTACTGCGGAGGACGGGGTGTGCCACCGGGTATGGCGGGTAGAGGGGATGGGGCAGGAAGAAGCCATCCGGGCGGCATTTGAGCGGATCCCCTCCCTGTACATTGCGGACGGGCACCACCGGGCGGCCTCGGCGGTGAAAGTGGGACTGATGCGCCGGAAGGAGCATCCGGATTATACGGGGGAGGAGCCCTTTAATTATTTTCTTTCCGTGCTGTTTCCGGACACAGAGCTTGCCATCCTGCCCTATAACCGGGTGGTGCGGGATCTGAACGGGCTGGGAAGAGAGGCGTTTCTTGCAGCGGTGCGGAAGAATTTTGAGGTGCGCTGCCTGGGGGCGCGGCCCTTTGCTCCTGAAGAAAAGGGAAACTTCGGCATGTTTCTGGAAGATGCGTGGTACTGTCTGAAGGCCCGGCAGTCCTGCCGGAGCAGTGACCCGGTGAAGGGGTTGGATGTGTCGGTTCTCCAGGACTATCTTCTTGAGCCTGTTCTGGGCATTGAGGATCCGCGGACGGACAAACGGATCGAGTTTGTGGGAGGAATTCGGGGGCTGAAGGAGCTGGAACGCCGGGTGCGGGAGGGAATGGCAGCGGCTTTTGCTATGTACCCCACGTCCATGGAGGAGCTTTTAGCCGTGGCGGATGCCGGACGGCTGATGCCTCCCAAGTCTACCTGGTTTGAGCCGAAGCTTCGGAGCGGGCTGTTTATTCACCGGCTGTCATAGCGCCGGATGATTGGGAAGGGGAGTCCTTTGTTTCATATTTGCGCGTCCATTCCTTTGTGCCCTCCACCTTGTAGGTCTCGCACTGATTTAAACGGAGAAACCGGACCAGGTCGTAGCAGTCCACCCAGATCTCATTTTCACTGTCCTTCTGGGATTCATCGAAGATGAGCTCCAGGCCGAAATGCAGATGGGCCTGCTCAATATTGTTGGTGTTCTCAGCGGCACTGTAGCCGGTTCGGCCCAGATAGCCGATCACATCCCCGGCGGCAACGAGGCTTCCCTCCGCAAGCCCGGACTGGTAGGGATAATTTTGACGGAGATGGGCGTAGTAATAATACCGCTTTTTGTCCAGGCTGCGGATGCCCAGCCGCCAGCCCCCGTATTGGTTCCAGCCGATAGCCTCCACATAGCCGGATTCCACGGCGATGACCGGGGTTCCCACCTGGCCCATCATGTCGTGGCCCAGATGGCGGCGCTTGTAGCCGTAGCTGCGGGAGACTCCGAAATCATCGTAGTCCGTGTAGGGAAAGCCCTTTGCCAGGGGAAAAAACGCTTTGAGCCCGTATTTTGTGACCCATATGGTCTCGGGATCTCCGGGGGCACCGCCGTCCACACCGGAGGGAAGGTAGGCGCCGGGGGCCTCGCTGGAAGGGATTTCCGCCTGGAACTGGCCGACCATCCCGTCGAGGACGGCTCCGTAGGCTTCCCTGTAGTAGGGATAGTATTTCATGTCTTTGGTGAGCTCCTCCATGGTGATCTCGCCGTTTATAAGGCGGGACGCCGCGGCATCCATGTCCTGGGACCTGTATTTGGAAAAATCGCCGCCGTAGAGAGCACCCAGGTAGGCCAGGAGATTGACCCAGTTTAAATGGACAGGGGACTGGCAGGTATCCACGTCATAGCGGAACGCCTGGTTTAAGGCTTCATAGGTCACATTAAAATCCACCCATTTGATGTAGTCCGCATTTTTGTCTGCGAGGCTGTCCTCTGTCCGGGAGTCCGAAGTCGTGTCTGTTACGCCGGAGGCCAGGCGCAGGGCAGCGGAAAATATAGCCTTTGGGGAAGCGGCATTTTGTCCAAGGAGGAGAAGGCACAGGAGGGCCAGCGCCAGGGCCTCGCTGCAGATTACGGTCTTTGGCCGGATGTGAAAATATTGTTTTAACCGCTGCCAGAGTCTCATGGGACATTCCTCCTTTGGGATGGCCGTTTTTGGACGGCTGTTATTAGAACGGCTGTTTCAGGCCTCTCAATGGGCGGAGGGCCTTATTTATTCTATTCCCGGACAGAAAGGTTTATGAGTGGGTGTTTCGACCGGAACGGGGAAAGGGAGAAACGCTGCCGAGATGGGAAATCGGGGAAACTCCGCGTTGAGTTTCCAGCTGAAGAGTGGTATGATAAAAGAACGGAAAGCCCTGTCAGAGAAGGGGCGCACAAGGAGGAAAACCATGCAGAATTTTGACTTTTATACCCCAACCCGCATGATTTTTGGAAAAGACACCCAAAAACAGGTGGGAAAAATCGTAAAAGAATATGGATTTAAAAAAGTGCTGGTGCACTTTGGCGGAGCCAGCGCAAAAAAGAGCGGACTCCTGGACCAGGTGACGGACGCCCTGGAGGCCGAGGGAATTGCATATGTGACCTTGGGCGGCGTTCAGGCCAACCCTACACTTGCTATGGCAAAGGAAGGCATTGCGCTCTGCAAAAAGGAGGGCGTCGACATGATTCTGGCCGTGGGCGGCGGAAGCGTGATCGATTCCTCCAAGTGTATTGCGGACGGCGTGGGAAATCCGGACACGGATGTGTGGAATTTCTTTATCGGCCAGGGTGCGCCGAAAAAAGCGCTTCCCGTGGGCGTGATTCTGACGCTGTCCGCCTCAGGCAGCGAGATGAGCGCGTCCTGCGTGATCACCAACGAGGAGCAGGGATTAAAGAGAGGATTTAACAGTGTGACCCACCGCCCGCTGTTTTCCATCTGCAATCCGGAGCTCACCTACACCGTGAGCAAGTTCCAGACCGGATGCGGAACCGTGGATATCATGATGCACACCCTGGAGCGGTATTTCAGCCTGGGAGGAGATACGCCTCTCACGGACCGGATCGCGGAGGGACTGTTAAAAACCGTGATCGAGGCCGGGAAGGTGGCGGACAAGGAGCCGGATAACTACGAGGCCAGGGCGTCCCTGATGTGGGCGGGAAGCTTATCCCACAACGGGCTGACCGGACTGGGAAGGGATTTCTTCATGCAGGTGCACCAGCTGGAGCATGAGCTGTCCGGCATGTATCCGAGAATCGCCCACGGCGCCGGGCTCTCCGCCCTGTGGCCGTCCTGGGCCCGCTATGTGTGCGCAGGGGATGTGAATCGCTTTGCAAGGTACGCGGTGAATGTGTGGAACATCGACATGGATTTTGAAAATCCCATGAAGACAGCCCTGGCCGGCATCCAGGCGACCGAGGATTTCTTTAAGAGCCTGGGGATGCCCACAAGCTTGAAGGAGCTGGATGTGGAGCCGGAGAAGATCGAGGAGATGGCTGTGAAGTGCACCAACTACGGCAAGCGCACGCTGCCGGGGATCAAGGTTCTTGGGAAAGAGGAGATGATGGAGGTTTATCGGATGGCGATGTAAGCGGGAGACCTCCGAACGAGAAAAATAAAAGCAGCCGGCACATTTGCGGATATTTTCAAAAGGTGCCGGCTTTTTTTGCGCGTGTGCGCGGTCTTACAGCACAATAATCTCCCCGTCATCCGGAACCAGGAGATTGCCGGAGTAATACTGCCGCCCCTCCGCGGTGTAAAGCGCCTTGCGCTGGGACAGGTTGTGATCCTCGGTGTGCCACAGGACGAGATTGGGGATGGACAGGCTCTCGGCCAGTTCGCAGGCCTCCTTTACAGTGCTGTGATGTTTTTCGTAAGGCTTATAGGTGTCGCGGTCTCCGTAGAGACAGAAGGCCTCGTGGAGAAGCCAGTCACTTCCCTCCACATAGCGGCGGCAGTCCGGATTGTAGGGCTCGTCCCCGGCACAGGTTAAGCGCCGGCCGTTTTTCAGCACGGTGGTGAAGCCGAATTGCTTGGCCTTGGTGGAGAGAATGTCAAAAAAGGTTACATCGTAATCCAGAATATGGGCGGTCTCTCCGTCCTCCACAGGGATGAGAAAGATGCGGTCTCCGATCATTTTGTAAAATTTATCCTGAAGAGTCAGCCGGCAGAGGGTGGAAATGGTCTCGGGCAGGCCGGGGTGACAGTAGATGCACAGGGAGCCCTCATAGGTTCCCTTTTTCATGGCAGTGGCAATCATGCGCACCATCCAGACAATGCCGAGAATATGGTCTGTGTGTTCATGGGTGACGAAGATGTGGTGGATATGCCGCAGATCCACATGCATCCGCTCAAGGATTCCCAGGATGCCGTTTCCGCCGCCCGCGTCCACCATAAAAAACTCCTCTCCGTCCCGAATGGCAAAGCAGGTATTGTAGCATCGGACTGCCTGGGCGTTTCCGGTTCCGAATACGTATAATTCTTCCATTTCACATCCTCCTCTTAACGCTTATAACTTCTCGGAATCTTCAGCCCTGATTTTGTAAGGCTTTCCGACCCCTATCTCAAAAAAATCACCCACTTTTTTCAAAAAACGCTTGACAAATCGCTCAAAATTTGCGGCGAAGCCGATTGA
>CALWBS010000047.1 GCA_944376135.1 uncultured Enterocloster sp. | reverse complement strand
ACTTTGATAATTTAATTACCGATAATCTGATTATCAATATATCACAGACGAATTCTTTTGTCAAGAGAAAAGATTTTTCTCTTGACTGGTTAGCAATAACTAACTATAATAGAAACGGATAGATGTGTGGCTTTCCTGATATGCCGGAACGGATCCCGCATATCGGGGAAGCCATATTTTGTGCTTGGGGAAGAAGGAGTGCTATGCTGCTGTTAAACCGTACGCTTCTCCATATGGCGAAGGGCCTTTGGAGATGGATTTTTCTGATCACGGCGTTAAAGCTTGCCGTACTGGCCGGCCTTGCCGCTTTTGCCGGGATTATCTCCGGATTTTTGGGGAATATCGCTTCGCCAGCCCTCACCGCTGCGGGGGCCTGGCAGGCGGTGCGCGCGGCCCTCGTCACTGCGGTGTTTGTTCTGGCTGCGGAGCTCCTCACTGGGGAGGCGGAGTACCGCTGTACGGCGAAGGCCCGTCAGACCCTGCGCACCGGTATTTTTTCCAAGGTGCTGACGCTGGATGTGGGAAATATTGAGAAGATGGGGCCGGTGTCCGCCATCACCTCCTCCGTGGACGGGGTGGAGTCCATGCAGGTCTACTACAGCAAATATCTGCCGGGCCTTATCTATTCCCTGCTCGCCCCGGTGTATCTGTTCTTTCAGCTCAAGGACATCGCGCTTTTCCCGGCGCTGCTGCTCTTTATCGTGTCCTTTATCCTCCTTCCGGTGAACAGTGAGTTCCGAGGGCACATTGAAAAGCTGAAGACGGAATACTGGAACAGCCTGGAGGATCTGACCGGATATTACCTGGAAAGCGTGCGGGGGCTTACCACGTTAAAGCTCTTTGACAGGGACGAGGACCGCACCCGGGTTTTGGAGGAGAAATCTACAAATTTCAACAACAAAATCATGGACGTGATGAAGGTGAATTTCTCGTCGTTTCTTCTGACGGACGGGCTCATCTACGGGGCCGTGGCTGCCGCCGGGGGGATTGCGGCATGGGAACTGGCTGCGGGCGGGATATCATTTTCCGATGCACTCATGGTGCTTCTGCTCGCCTATGGATTTTTCGGTGCGGTGCGCCAGCTCATGAATGCGACCCATTCCGCCCTGGCAGGTGTCTCCGCTGCGGATAAGGTGGAGAAGCTTCTGGCCATTGACACAAGCCGTCCCTATCATCCGGAGCTTGGGATGGAGCCGGACGCCTACGACGGCATCCGCTTAGAGCATGTGTCCTACGCGTACCAGGGCCGGAAGGCTGCGCTGCGGGATGTGTCTTTGGACATTCCCAGGGGCCGGACGACTGCTCTGGTGGGGCTTTCCGGGAGTGGAAAATCCACCATAGCCGGCCTTCTGATGCGTTTTTATGATGTGGAGAAGGGGCGGATTCTTTTGGAGGGCCGGGATTACATCAGCTATACCCCGGAGGAACTCAGAAAGCGGGTTATTATGGTTCCCCAGACCGTGAGCCTTTTCTCAGGAACCATCGGGGAGAATCTGCGGATTGCCGCCCCGCAAGCTTCCGACGAGGAGCTTCTTGCGGCGCTGGAGGATGTGCGGCTGAAAGATTGGGTGCTGGCCCAGCCCCAGGGCCTGGACACGGCCATCGGGGACGGGGGAAGCAAACTGTCGGGCGGACAGCGGCAGAAGATGGGAATCGCCAGGGCGCTTTTGTGCCGGGCGGAATACATTATATTTGATGAGTCCACGTCCAGCGTGGATTTGGAGAGCGAGCGGGAAATATGGAACTGCATTGACGAGCTGGCCCAGACCCGGACGCTCATCATTATTTCCCACCGCCTCTCCACGATTCAGAACGCGGGGCGGATTTATGTCCTGGAGAATGGGCGGATTGCCGAGGAGGGCGGCCATGGGGAGCTGATGAAGCATCATGGCCTGTACCGGCGGCTGGTGGAGGAGCAGGCTGAGCTGGAGAGACAGGGAGAGGAGCACGCCATACTGGAAAAGCAGGGAAACGGCTGCGGCGGTCCGGGGCGTGCGGGAAAGGAGGGAGCCATCCATGCGTAAGCGTGTTCAATATTCCATCGGGGAGATGACCAGGCGCCTTCTGAAAATTGCAGCGCCGGTGAAGGGAACCCTGGCTCTCTCCACACTGGCCAGCATTGTGGGAAATCTGTCCCAGATGGGGCTCATGGGCTTCGGGGCCCTGCTTCTTCTCTCCTGCGCAGGGATGGCGGGGGGAAGCCCCTTCCTGTACGGCGGTCTGATGGTCCTGTCGGCGGCCCTGATTGTGGCCTGCCGTTATGTGGAGGGCGTGGTATCCCATGCCGGGGCTTATGGGCTTTTAGCCAGCATGCGGGTGCACCTTTATGAGACGATCCGCAGCCTGGCCCCCGCCTGCCTGATGGACCGGGAGAAGGGAGATATTTTAAATATCGCCGTGTCGGATATCGAGACCATTGAATACTTTTTTGCCCATACCATCGGACCTATGTTCACGGTGATTATCTTGCCCTGCGTTACCCTGGGGCTGGCGGTCTCTTTTCACCCCCTGTTTGCGGCGGTGCTTCTTCCGGTATACCTCATCGTCAGCGTGGTATTTCCTCTCATCGCTATAAGAGCCGGACGGGGCGTGGGGATGCGCTACCGCACCCGGCTGGGGGAAATGAAATCCCTGGTGCTGGAGAGCGTGTACGGCCTGAAGGACATTCAGATATTTGGTTATGGCTCCCGGCGGCTTGAGATGGTCCGGGAGAAAAACCGGGAGATCAACCGGCAGGCCCATGCCCTGACGCTCCACCAGCAGACCGTCTCCTCGGCTCCCACGTTTTTTGTGTACCTGGCCCGGATTCTGATTATAGGGGCGGCTTCCTTCCTTGCAGCCGGAGGGACGTCCCATCCGGTAGGCACGGTCATTCTCTCTTTTGTGGCGGCGGCCTCCTTTTCCTCCACCCAGTCCCTGACCATGGTGGTATCCAGTCTGCTGGAGGCCTACGCCGCGGCGGAGCGGCTGTTTCTCATCGAGGACACCCGGCCAGAGGTGGTGGAACCGAAGAATCCCAGATCCTGCGGGCCCATCCGGAAGATAGAATTCGACCATGCGGGATTTTCTTATCCGGATTCGGGGCGGCCCATTCTCAAGGATTTTAACCTGATCGTGTCCGGTAATGAGAAGCTGGGCATTGTTGGGGAGAGCGGCATCGGAAAATCCACAGTTCTGCGGCTCCTTTTGCGCTTCTGGAACTGCCGGAGCGGGCAGATACGGGTAAATGACATTCCTATTGAGGAGATTTCCTTAAAGGAGCTGCGAAAAAGGATTTCGGTGCTGGAGCAGGACACTTTTTTGTTTGACGGGAGCATTGCGGAAAATATTGCCATTGGAAAGCCGGATGCTTCCCGGGAGGAAATTGCACAGGCGGCCAGACGGGCGGGAATCCACGAGTTTATCGCCACCCTGCCCGAGGGCTATGAAACCCAGATGGGCCAGATGGGGGCCCGGCTTTCCGGGGGCGAGCGCCAGCGGGTGGGCATTGCCCGGGTCATGCTGGCAGAACCGGATGTGATTGTCATGGACGAGCCCACCAGCAGCCTGGATGTGCGCCACGAGAAGGAGCTTCTCCGGACGCTGCGGGAGGAATGCGCGGACAAGATGCTTTTGATGGTCTCCCACCGGCCATCCACCCTGACCGGTTGCGGCCGGATTGTGGAGCTGTGAGAGGGCGAAACTGGCGGGGATCTGTTTGGGGCGGCCATCCGGCAGGACGGGCCGCCCGGAGGATTTTTTAGGGGGCTGTGAAAATGGGGTTTAACTCCTGGTTTTTCACAGCCCCTATTTTCGTGCAACTTTTTTCTGTTTAAAATAATCTATAAGACGGAAAGAACAAACAGCGCTGAGAGGAAATGGAAATGAAGCAGGACCTGTATGATCATATAGTGGCTTATATTGTAGAGAATCAGAATAAATTTTACCGTCTGGCTTACAGCTACGTCCGGAATCGGGAGGACGCCCTGGACGTGGTGCAGAACGCGGTGTGCAGGGCCTTGGAGAATTACGGAGGAATACGGAACGAAGGGGCGGTAAATACCTGGTTTTACCGGATATTGGTAAATGAGAGCCTGTTATTTATAAAGGAAAGAAAGCGGCTTCCCCTGGGGGAAGAAGACCAGACGGAGGGACAATATGAGGAAAAAGGGTTCGAGCCCCAGGATGATTTATATGATTTGATAAACTGCCTGGACGGCGATACACAGACGATTATCAAGCTGCGTTTTTTTGAGGAGCTGTCATTAAAGGAGATCGCGCAGATTATGGAGATGAATCTGAATACCATAAAGGCACGGCTCTACCGCGGCCTGCGGCAGCTGAAGGTGAATATGCAGGAGGTGGATGTATGAGGACATTGGAGGATGCAAAGAAGACGTATGACGGGACAGCGATTCCGGGCGAATTGTCCGAGCGGATTCAGAGGGAGATAAAAAAGGCGGACCAGAGGAGAAGAAAGATTTTGTTTTTCCGCCGGATTCGCGGAGGAACGGCGGCTGCGGCCGCAGCGGTTGTTTTATTTACCGCAGCGTTAAATACCAGCACATCATTTGCCGAGACCGCGGGAAACCTTCCGGTCATCGGGGCGGTGGCGCGGGTTTTGACCTTCCGCTCTTATCAGACGGAGGAGGATGCTTTAAAGATATCTGTGGAAATTCCCAGCGTGGACATGATTTCAGAGGACTTTAAGGGCTTGGAGCAGTCTGTCAATGAGGAAATTTTCCGCCTGTGCGAGCAGTATGCCGAGGAGGCGAAAACAATCGTTGCAGAATACCGGAAGGCATTTTTGGAGACTGGGGGAACCGAGGAAGAGTGGGCGGCCCACAATATCGAGATCCGGGTCTGGTACGAGGTTAAGTCCCAGACGGATCAGTATCTGTCTCTCGCCATTATAGGAACGCAGAATTGGAGCAGCGCCTACAACCAGACAAAGTATTATAATTTTGATCTGGAAAAGGGGACGCTGGTGACCCTGGAGGACATTCTGGGGGCGGATTACAAGGAGATTGCGGATGCGGAAATCCGCAGACAGATGGAGGAGAGGACCGCGGACGGCGCCGTATACTTCGATTCCTTTGAGGGAATTGACGGGGACACCGCATTTTATATAAATGAGGCGGGCAATCCGGTGATTGTCTTTGACAAATATGAGGTCGCACCCGGAAGCCAAGGGCAGCAGGAATTTGAAATCCGTCAATTTGCGCGCTCAAGGATGTGATGGGCGCCCGGCCCACGCAGGATGCGGGAGTCTTAGAGGGCGGAAGCAAAAATACCCGATGGACAGCGGACGGAATGGCCGTCGGTATGAATCGGATGGCGGATATTTTGACAATCAGCTTTCAGCCTGCTGTGGGGGAGCTGAAATAGATTAAAGTGAGAAGAGAGGTAAAACATTATGAAAAAAATGAAAGTATTGGCAGCGGTAATCGTCATGGGAATTCTGGCAGCCGGATGCGGACAGAGCGCGGAGCAGGAAACCATGCCCATGGAATCTATTCAGGAAGCGGAAAGCCAGGAGACGGAGACAATTGAAATAGAGGTATCGGAACCGGAAGAGACGGAGGCGCAGAGCGAAGCGCAGGCAGAGAAAGAACAGACAGAGGAAACCCAGGCTGGAGAGAGCGAGGATGCGCCGGAGTGGTATGAGGACAATTTTGCAGTTGACAGCGCCGCCGCGGCAGAATTTGCCGGGAAAATAAAAACTGCGGTAGCGGAGAAGAACCTAAAGAAGCTGGCGGATCTGATTGCATTCCCTGTATATGTGGGCTTTAAGGACGGAGGAACGCCGGTGGAGAGCCGGGAGGACTTCCTTGCCCTGGGAGAGGACAAGATTTTTACCCAGGAGCTGGTGGATTCGGTTGCGGCGGCAGATGAGAACGCCCTCTCTCCCAGTATGGCGGGCTTTGTCCTTTCGGACGGCAGCAAGGCCAATATTATTTTTGGAGTAAGTGAGGGAGCTCTGACAATTGTGGGAATCAATTATTAGTTGTTTATAAAAATTTTCTTTTTTTGTTATCTCCTTGTTAGGTCTATAAAGTAAGATAAAATCAGCGTATCATTTCTTCCGGCGATTATAACCGGCATGAAATGCCGCGGCGTTCATGAATAGAGAATACAAGGAGGAAAATGGATGAAAAAGAGACAATTGGCAGTATCGGTTGCGGGAATCCTGCTGGCCGTTTCGCTGGCGGGATGCTCGGGGAGCGGAGCAGCGGAAACGTCTGCGCAGACGGAGACATCTGCGGAAGCTGAAACAACGGCGCAGGAGGAGGTCGGGACAGAGTCTTCGGAAGCGGACGGGGCCGGCGAGACAGCGGCCGAAGCGTCCGCAGAGGTCGGCAGCCTGACCGTAAACGGCGGTGCCCAGATTCCTCTGGCCTCCCTGGAACACCGGACGGAGTCCACGGATGCGCCGGAGGTATATTTTATCTCGGACATCACGCCGGAGGCCCTTATGGAGGCCTACAACGCTCTGGAGTGGACGCCCACGGGGAGAGTGGCTGTGAAGATGAGTACCGGTGAGCCTCCCGCGAGCAACTATCTGCGGCCGGAGCTTGTGGGAGACCTGATTCAGTCGGTGGACGGGACCATCGTGGAGTGCAATACGGCCTACGGAGGCTCCCGGGCCGAGACAGCCATGCACTACCAGGTGGCGGAGGATCACGGATTTACCGCTATTGCGGATTTCCAAATCCAGGATGAGGAGGGCTCCATGTCTATCCCTGTGGAAGGGGGCACCCGGCTGACAGAAAATTTTGTGGGAGCCGCCTTTGGGGACTATGACTCTTACCTGGTGCTCTCTCATTTTAAGGGCCATGCCATGGCGGGCTTTGGCGGGGCGATCAAAAACATTTCCATCGGACTGGGCTCCAGCGAGGGAAAGAGCTGGATTCATTCCGGAGGGACCAGCAAGACCGGGCTTGCCGGGGAACAGGATGCGTTCCTGGAGGCCATGGGGGATGCGGGAAAGGCAGTTTCGGATTACCTTGACAATGGGGAGCGGATTACGTATATTAATGTGATGAACCGCATTTCCATTGACTGCGACTGCGACGGAAATCCGGCGGAGCCGGACATCCACGACATAGGCATTCTGGCGTCCAATGACCCGGTGGCCCTGGACCAGGCCTGCATTGACCTGGTATCCCAGGCGGAGGGAAATGAAAGCCTGATGGCACGAATCGCAGACCGGAACGGGATTCATACCCTGGAAAATGCGGAGGCGATCGGCCTGGGAAGCCGGGCCTACCAGCTTGTGGTGCTGGAGCGTGATTGAAAATTCATTCCCGTCATCTGCACGTCCCACAAAGCGGAACGCACATCTGGCAGAAAGCAATTTTCAAACACGCTCCAGGAGAATAAAATGTCGGCCTGCAAATGCGGGTGAAAGGATACAGAGAGGGTGGTATGACGGAACACGAGGCCTGTAAAATTTTGGGAGTTTCCCCGGAAGCGGGACAGGATGTCATAAAAAAGAGATATCGGGAACTGATGCGCAGGGTACACCCCGATGCAGGCGGCCGGCAGGAGGAAGAGAAGCGCCAGGGATGCCGGCACCTGCAGGCCCAGGAGATTAACCGGGCGTATTCCTTTTTAAAGGGGAGAGCGCCGCAGGCAGGCGGCATGGCCGGAAGGCGGGGAGATGGCAGAGGGAAGGGAAAAACCGGGGGAAGAAACGAAAGCCCCTCCTGGGATGCCCCCGTCAATGTCCATGCATACAGGGAGAGAGAAGTGCTCCAGTATGCGGAAGGACATGGAGGAGAGGTCCTGGGGAGCTTCTGCATTTCCAAAGGCAGGTATCTCTGGACAGTGGAGGAGGATTTTCCGCTGTTCCTTTTGGGCATGTACCGCTGCAGCAAACAGATACTGGACGAGGAGGATGCCGTCCGGCCGCGGGATGCGGCCCGGGCGGTCTCCGGCGTTTGGAAGACAGATTTTTCCCGGGACCCGGCCTCGTCCCGCCCGGAGCGGTCCGCCGGCCTGCGCAGCCGGGTACAGGCGGAGCTCGCCTACCTTCTGGCCCAGCAGTTTATCGACGGAACCGTTCTTTTGGGGAAGCTGGTCAAGGAGCGGACGGAGGATGCGGCGGGCATGGAAATCTATTTTATACCTGCCATGCTGGAGAGAAGCGGCGGCCCGGCGGCAAAAAACGGGGAAGTGCTGTACCCCTCCCGGCTTCAGAAGCATAGACTGTATCTGAAAAACCGGGAGGGCCGGGAGCTGGGATACCTTTCCTTTGCGGATGACCGTCTGTATTATGTTGTAATTCCCATGCTTGAGCAGAGAAGCGCCCAGGTGAAGATACGGGCGGCGGAAAAACCGGAGGGAAAGAAATACCAGAACCTGGAGCTCTGGCTTAGGCTGCCCGGAAAACAAAACGGCGGCATGCCTGAGAATCTGAACCTGCAGATTGAGAAGCTGCTGGCGGATTACAGGGAACAGTCAGGAATTTGCAAATAGCGCTTGATTAATTCTTAAAATCTGTTATAATGAATAAACATTTAGATATTTTTAATATTTATTCATAAACAGGAGGAGAGATTATGAAAAAGAAGTTTTTGGCAGTTACCCTGTCAGCTCTGATGGCAGCGTCCCTTGCGGCCTGCTCAGGGGGCCAGGCAGAAACCACGGCAGCTGAGACGACGACGGCTGCAGCCGAGAGTGCTGAGAGCAGTGAGGCAGCAGAGACGGAGGCAGGGGAGGAGAGCACCGAGGCGGAGAGCGCTGCAGCAGCGGTGGAGACCGTTACCGAGGGCAAACTGACAGTTGCCACCAGCCCGGATTTTGCACCCTATGAATTCTACGCCATCGGCGAGGACGGAACCCCTACCCTGGCCGGATTTGATATGGCGCTGGCACAGTACATAGCGGATTATATGGGACTGGAGCTGGAAGTGATTACGGTGGATTTTGACGGCGTGTTGAGCGAGCTTCAGACAAAGTCCGTTGACTTAGGCATGGCAGGACTCTCCCCGGATCCCAAGCGGGAAAACATTATGAATTTCTCTGACATTTATTACACCGGCGGCCAGTCCCTGGTGACGGTGAAGGCCAACGCCGAGACCTACAATTCCTTTGAGGCCATCAACAAGCCGGATGTGTCCGTAGGCGCCCAGACAGGCTCCATTCAGCTGGATCTGGCAAACACCAACAGCCCGGACGCGGATATTATCTCCCTTCCCAAGGTGACGGATATCATCGCAGAGCTTTTGGCCGGCAAGCTGGACGCAGCGTATATTGAGACCGTAGTTGCGGAGAGCTATCAGAAGAATTATCCGGATCTGGAGATCGTCATGGATGTTCCCTATGATGTGGCCGGTTCTGCAATTGGCGTATGCAAGGACAACGATGCCCTGCTCGCAGCGGTGAACGAGGCGATTGCCGCTGCAATTGCGGATGGAAGCATGGATACCTTTGTGGCCGAGGCAAATGAGCTGGCTTCCGGTCAGACGTATGAAGGTCTGCTGGATGCGGAAGGAAACGTACAGGAATAAGCGTTCGGAAATGATAGAAGCGGCGGGAGTTTGACATCTGTTTTGACAATGGTTTTCCCGCCGCTTTCGGCTGTCCGCGGCAGAACCGCCGCAGCTGTTTCTCGAAAGGAAAGGAGCGCCCAATGGATCAATTTGTAAGATGGGAAAATTTTAAACTAATCGCCCCCTATGCCGAACTTTTCTGGCAGGGAATGCTGGTGACCATCCTTCTGGCTCTGTTTACCGTGGTGATTGGATTCTGTCTGGCCCTGATGCTGGCTCTGATGCGCATGTCAAATGTGCGGCCCTTCCGTTCTTTGGGCCTGAACGCGGACGGCCATCTGCGGGAGAGAGGTTTTCTGGCTGCTGTCAGCCGGTTTAATCCCCTGTCCTTTATCGCCACAGCGTACGTGGAAATTCTGCGCTCCACGCCGGTGATTGTGCAGGTGTGGGTGATTTATTACGGGATATTCAGCATTATAGAGCTGCCGGGATTCCAGCTGTTCGGATTCCTGCGGTTTAATCGCTTTCTGCCCGGCGTGGTGGCCCTGGGGATGAACTCAGGCGCTTACTTGTGCGAGATCATCCGCGCGGGCATCCAATCCATAGATTCAGGGCAGACCGAGGCGGCCCGTTCCCTGGGCCTGTCCCAGAAGCAGAACCTGCGCTATATCATTTTCCCGCAGGCGCTAAAAAATATTCTCCCGGCCATTGCCAATGAGTTCGTGGTGATTATCAAGGAGTCAGCCATCACGTACACCATCGGCGTGCAGGATATCATGTCTGCGGTGAATGCGGTCCGGGGCGCAACCTTTATCATGGTAGAGCCTTTGCTGGTGGCAACGGCGATCTATTTCTGCCTGTGCTTCCCAACATCCAAGGCGATTGCCTATTTTGAGAGGAGGATGAGCCGTGGCGACAAGAGATAGCTTAATCCAGGTGACGGATTTAAAGAAATACTACAATATGGGCGCTATCAAAGCGCTGGACGGGGTAACCGTGGACATCTGCAGGGGCGATGTGATGGCGGTAATCGGCCCATCCGGTTCCGGAAAGTCCACCCTGCTCCGAAGCCTGAACCTGTTGGAGGAGCCCACAAGCGGTTCTATCGTGTTCAACGGCGTGGACATCACCAAGAAAAAGTATAAAAACGAGCAGGGAAAAATGGTGAAGCTGGATATCGACAGGCTCCGCCAGAAGATGGGGATGGTATTTCAGCATTTTAACCTGTTTCCTCACATGACAATCTTGGAAAATATGGTGCTGGCGCCCATGAAGGTCAAGGGGATTTCCCGGGCTGAGGCAGAGAAAAAAGCTCTGGAGCTTTTGGACCGGGTGGGATTAAAGGACCGGGCCTCCGCTTATCCCATACAGCTCTCCGGCGGCCAGAAGCAGCGGGTGGCTATTGTGCGGGCACTGGCCATGGAGCCGGAGGTAATGCTCTTTGATGAGCCTACGTCTGCCCTTGACCCGGAGATGGTGGGCGAGGTGCTGGATGTTATGAAGGAGCTGGCTCACGAGGGGATGACCATGGTGGTGGTGACCCATGAGATGGGATTTGCCCGAGAGGTGGGAAACCGGGTGCTGTTTATGGCGGACGGCAAGCTTTTGGAGCAGGGCGCTCCGGAGGATATTTTCGGAAACCCGCAGAATCCCCGCTTGAAGGACTTTTTGGCTAAAGTGCTGTAAGCGGCGGGAGTGCATGTGCGGACACGCCTTGACAGCAGCGCAGCAGACAGAAGTTCAGATAAGCAATTAGACGAAATACAGACGGCCGGGAAGGCCGGCAGTGATCCCGGAGGCTTGCAGCTTTCCGGGATTTTTAAAAATTGCGCAGCATTTCAAGGCGCGGTAAATGAGGAGGAAGGAAAGAATGAATCAGGAAAAGCAGACGGCGGTTGATGCCGTTGAGGAGAAGAAAGAGGTAATTTGCCGGGCTGCGGATCAGATATGGGAGTATGCGGAGCTGTCTCTGCAGGAGGAAAAATCCGCTGCCTACTACTGCCGCGTGCTGCGGGAGGAGGGCTTTTTGGTGGAGGAGGGAATCTGCAATATTCCCACTGCATTTGCTGCGAGCTTTGGAGCGGGAAGTCCCCGGATTGGAATCCTGGCGGAATATGACGCCTTGTCCGGTCTGTCCCAGGAGGCGGGGGGCACAGAGCAGAGGGAGCATGTCCCGGGCGGCTGCGGCCATGGCTGCGGCCATAACCTGCTGGGTGCCGGGGCCTTGGGAGCGGCTCTGGGGCTCAAGGCGTATCTGGAAAAGAGCAAAAAGCCGGGAACCGTAATCTTGTACGGCTGCCCCGGCGAGGAGGGGGGAGCGGCCAAGGCGTTTATGGCCAGGGACGGTCTGTGGAAATCTCTGGACGCAGCCCTTACCTGGCATCCGGAGGATGTCAATGAGGTGAACACCGGCTCCTCCAACTCCTGCATCCAGACTCAGTACAAATTTTCCGGCGTGGCTTCCCACGCGGCGGGAGCCCCTGAGAAGGGGCGCAGCGCCCTGGATGCCGTGGAGCTGATGAACATCGGCGTCCAGTTCCTGCGGGAGCACACCAGTGATAAGGCAAGAATCCATTATGCCATCACAGATACCGGCGGCGTGAGCCCCAATGTGGTGCAGCCTAAGGCCAGCGTGCTCTATATGGTGCGCTCCAACCATGTGGCTGAAGCGGTGGAGCTCCAGGAGCGGGTGAACCGGATCGCCCAGGGTGCTGCCCTGATGACGGACACTAAGGTGGAGAAGAAGTTTATTGACGGGCTGGCGGACACAGTGCCGAATTCCGTTCTGGAGCAGGTTCTGTATGACAATTTCAAGGAGTTGGGCGTGCCCTCCTACACACAGGAGGAGCTGGAGTTCGCGGATGCCCTGGCCGGGACGTATGCGGGGAGCGACGGAGTCCCCGGCGTGGCGGCGGAATATGATGCGGCGGCCAAGGAGGAAGTGCAGGCCATGCAGAAGAAGGCAGGGCATTCCATGAATGCTTTTCTGGCGCCCCTGTATAAGGGGGAGGCCTTCACCCCGGGCTCCACGGACGTGGGGGATGTGAGCTGGCTGACGCCCACCGCCCAGATTCATGTGGCGGCCTGGCCCAACGGCTGCCCGGGGCACAGCTGGCAGAATGTCTCCAGCGGCGGCACCTCCATCGGCCATAAAGCGGCGGTCCATGCGGGGAAGGTGCTGGCTGCGGCTGGGGCGGAGCTTTTTGCGAAACCGGAGCTTCTCGCCGCGGCAAAAGAAGAATTTGAAAAGCGCACGGCTTCCGGATATGTGTGTCCCATACCAGCGGATGCGGTGCCGGTGGTGCCGGACTAAAGAAAAGCATGGGAGGTGAACAGTGTGCAGCGAACAATTTTGATTGCGGAGGATGATCCGGATATTGTCAACCTTTTATGCCTGTATCTGAAGAACAGCGGCTATCAGGTACTTACGGCCCCGGACGGGCTGGAGGCCTGGCGGCTGTTCGGCCGGGAGCACGTGGACCTGGCTCTTTTAGATGTGATGATGCCCCGGATGGATGGCTGGGAGCTGGCGAGAAGAATCCGGGGAGTCAGCAATATTCCTATTATTTTCCTGTCTGCAAGAGATCAGGATTATGACCGGATTCTGGGGCTGCAGCTCGGGGCGGATGACTATCTGACAAAGCCCTTTAACCCCATGGAGGCAGTGGCACGCATCCAGTCCAATCTGCGCCGCTTTTACGAGCTGGGGGCTGCGGATTCCCGAAAGGAGAAGGGGCTTTTGCATCTGGGAGAGCTGTGCCTGGACACTGAGGGAATGCTTTTGACGAAAAACGGACAGGCCGTGAGCCTGACCCCCACGGAGTACCGGATTCTGCACAAGCTCATGCGGACGCCGGGGCGGGTGTATACCAAAGCGCAGCTCTATGAGGGGAGCGGAGGCGAATACCTGGAGAGCGATGAAAAGACCATGATGGTGCATATTTCCAAACTGCGGGAAAAGATAGAAGATGACCCCAAAAATCCCCGCTATATCAAAACCATAAGGGGGATTGGATATAAAATTGAAGATCGGAAGGCCTAAAAAGAAGCCGGGAAGCCTTTTTGGATTTCTCACAGTCAATTACATTGCATTTACCCTGCTGATTGTGGCAATTGCGGCTGCGGGAGTTATGGGAACTTCCCTCTATCTGCAAAGAAAGGCGCCGTTTCCCGATACGGATGTATTTTTCCGGGAAATAGAGAAGGCGGGCGATGAAAATTTTGCCCGTCTGCAGGTGGAACGGTATCTGGGAAAGGGAGCGGGCGCCTTTTTGTTCGATGAATCCGGGCATCTTCTGGCCCGGGCCGGGGCGAACGGGGAGATGCCTGGCGCCGGGGAACGGGAGTGCATTCCGGAATTTGAGTCGGATGCCCGGATTCTGGCGGCTGAGCTGTCCGTGGGCCAGGGAAGAAGAGGACGTCTTGTCACACAGATTGAATATGGGGAGGACGGGGAGCTGCTTATAAGCGGATACGCCCTTCTGGATGAAAATCTGAAAAAGATAGGAGGAGGTCTCTTTAGAGACAAGGAGGAGTTTACAGAGACGGAACTTAGGTATTTACAGGGAAAAAATTCCCGGGGAGACTGGATCTACAGTCACCGCTTCACAGATGGACGGGGGCAAAAGCGACGGCTGATTTTCTTTATGCCGCAGCGGCAGATTGAAGATTACATCCAGGCGTATGAGATTGTGGACCGGGTAAAATGGCTGTTCCTCCCGGCCTATGCGGCAGCGGCCTTTTTGTGCATCCGCCATTTTGGGAAAAAAGCAGGGAAACTGTTAGCACCTCTCAACACGGCAATCCGTAATTATGCAATGGGCCTTCCCAGCGGGCTGCAAACGTATGAGGGGCCAAAGGAGTTTGAGGAGCTGGCACAGAATTTTGTACAGATGGAGGGACGGCTGAAGGAGAGCGAGGAGGAGAGAAGGCGGCTGGACGAGGAAAAACGGCGCCTGCTGGCGGATATTTCCCATGACCTGAAAACGCCCTTGACGGTGATTCAGGGCTATGCGGATGCCCTAAGGGACGGCCTGGTGCCGGAGGAGGAGCAGGCGGAGTATTTAAAGGTTATTTCCCAGAGAACCCGGCGGGTGAATGAGCTGCTTTTGTCCTTTCATGAGTACAGCAAGCTTGACCATCCGCAGGTGCAGGTGCGGCTGCGGCGCGAAGATTTATGCCAGGCGGTGCAAGAGTATTTGGCCGGGCGCTGGGGAGAATTGGAGCTGGGCGGATTTTCCGCCGCAGTGCAGATTCCGGAAGAGCCGGTTTACTGTGAGCTGGATATGGCCCTCCTGTGCCGGGCGCTGGACAATATTGTAAATAATGCCATGAAGTACAACCTGCCGGGAACCTGTCTGTCTGTGCGGGTGGAGGCGGAGAATGATAAGGCCTTTGTGTACATTGGGAACAATGGAAGGGAGATTCCGGATGAGTTGAAGGGCAGGCTGTTTCAGCCCTTCTCCACCGGGGATTCCGCCAGGGGAGGAGCGCACGGATCCGGACTGGGGCTGGCAATCAGCCGGCGGATTGCCGAGCTGCACGGGGGAACCCTCATCCTTGCAGACCCGCCGTCTTCCGGCTTGTCTGTGGAGTTTGTCTTTCAATTTCCGCGGGAAACCTTTACAAATCTTTAGGAAACATAAAGAGGAAATTAACGTGCGTCTGTTATAGTGAAACCACCGGCGGAAGGCCGGAAAACTACGATGTAAAGAGATAAGGAGAAATATTATGAAAAACAGACGAATGCTGGTGTCTTTCCTGGCGCCTTTGGCAGCGGCTTTTTATCTTTCCGGATGCACATATGTGACAGGCGGAACAACTGAAACGTCCCCGGCGGAGAGCCGGAGCGAGACAGCCTCCCAGACGGCGGCGGAGACGGCAGGGGAGGAGACATCTGCTAAGGCAGCCGCAGAAGAGAGTGCGCAGGCGGAGAACCGGGAGGCAATAAACACGTCATACGCCGAGACAGAGACGGAGGAAGCGGTGGAGGAAGAGGTGGATCTTCACACCGCGCTGTTCCGCTCCGGTGCATCCGTGGTGCAGATGGAGATTACCACAGGGCTTACCACGGAATATCTGGACGGCCTGTGCAATTATCCGGTAAAGGTATATTTAGACGGAAAGGTGGAAACGGTTGAAGATGAGGCGGGATTAAAGAAGATAGGACTGGAGGCCCTTTATTCCGATGCGCTGGTGGCGGCGGTAAAAGATTTCGATACGGAATCCTTGGAGATAAAGGACGGCAAAGCTATTATGGGAGACAGTGACCATTACGTGGTTTTAGAAATGGACGAATACGAGAACGTGGGAATTACGGAATTCCACGAATAACCCCCCTTTTGCCATACGGAAAGCCCCGGAGTGCTGCAGACGCATCGGCCTGCAGCGCCTCGGGGCTTTCTGGTGATATACCTGGCGGCGCACGGTTATTCAGCTTTTCTTTTCATTATCCGGATATTCGATTACGTAAAAATCGTAGGCATTGATAACCGTGGTGTCTTTGTAGATGTCCTTCCGTTTGAAATTCCCTCCGTAGTTGGCGTGGACATGTCCGTGGAAAAAATACTTGGGCTTATATTTGTCCATGAGGGAGCAGAAGGCCGCGAAGCCTCGGTGAGGCAGATCCTCCATATCGTTTACGTGATAGGCGGGAGCGTGGGTCACAAGAATGTCAAATCCCTTGTGTTTGTGCAGCTTCCAGAACATCCTGCGGACACGCCGGCGCATCTGGCGCTCCGTATACTGGTTTTCCGCGTCAGGTATGTACTGCATGGAGCCGCCCAGGCCCATGATCCGGACTCCTTTATAGACATAAATGTCATCTTCGATGCAGATGCACCCTTCCGGAGGCCGGCGCTGATATTTGGTGTCATGGTTGCCCCGGACGTAGAGCACCGGTACAGGGCACAGAGTGGCAAAAAAGCTCAAATACTCCGGTTCCAGGTCTCCGCAGGAGATAATCAGGTCTATATCCTTCATGCGCTGCGGATCATAATAATCGTAAAGTATCTTTGACTCGTGATCGGCCAATACCATTATATTCATCTGTTAATTCTCCGTTGTTGTGCTTTCGTCAATGTCAATATCCTGGAGCTGAACCAGCTTTTGAGCTTCCTCGGTCAGTTCGTTGAATTCAGGAACAGAGCCAACAATATTCTCCGCAAGCCAGTCCATGGTGATGATTGCGTCGGGCTTCAGGCTGCTTCCTTCTTGGCACCGAATTTCCTGATTCTGCGAGTAGATCAGGCCGTCAAAGGGATGGAAGCTGCCGGAGCGGATCGAATTTCTCAACAGGTCCACAAGCCGGTGGATTCCATGAGGCATGTTTTCCGAGCAGATCACGTCAATCACATCGGAGGACATGCCCCACCAGTAGTTGACAGCTTTTTTGCCCCGCGCCGTGCTGGTATCCCCTGCTCCGCCGAGAATAATCCGCAGGATCTGTTCGTAAAACTTGCCCCAATGCCAGATGGGGGTTGCCAGATTTTCTATGGAACCATTTTCCTTTAAAGCATAGAGACCGTACCGTCGGGAGGCGTGCTTGGGGGTTATCATATCATCGCCGGAGATATAGCGGATTCCCCGTTCTTCCAGCCGCTTTGCGGCATCCCCTTCTTGGGTGCGGGACCACTCCAGATAAACTTTCACAAAGGGGTTGATCATCCGGGCTCCCATGGCAAACGCGTTGATATTGGCCATAGTTCCGTAGATGGGATAGTCCGCGATATATCCCAGCCGGTCCTCCCGGCACATAGCGGCGGCGATAGCACCCATGAGGAATTTGGATTCATACATCCGGGCATAGTAAGTGCAGATGGAGGAGTAGGACATCTTGATGGAGCAGTTGTAAATCTTCACCTCCGGGTGCAGGATAGCGGAGCGCACGCTCTGGTTCACCATCTGGCGCGCCGTGGTAAAAATCACGGAGCAGCCCTCTTTTATGGCTTTCTCAATAGCTGCGGCTGTCTGCGCCTCGGTGTCCGCCTGATCAATGGCTATAGTTTTGACTTTTTCGCCAAGAACCTGCTCAATGTGCATCCGTCCCAGCTCGTGGGCATAGGTCCAGCTGGAGGTCTCGGCGGTTTTGGTGTAGATAAAGGCTGCCTTCAGGGTATCCGGCTCCAGCATACCCGCGGGGATAAACCAGTTGAGAATGGAGGGGCGCAAAAGCTCCTTTGCCTTTTGCGGGTCTTGGATTAATTCCACCTGCCGGCCCCGGTCCGCGAGCTGGATTTCCACCCACATTTTCTGGAGAGCGGAAAACATCTCGCGCTCAGTCTGCCCGCAGATTTGATCGTAGCCATAGATTTCGATATATACCAGAAAAGCGTCGGACACTGTCATCTCCAGCTTTTCTCCATGGGCCATCTGAAAGGCCTTGGAGAATCGGCCAAAGGCGGAACGGAAAAACAGGCGGTCTTCATCGCTCCAGACTTCATCCGGTGCTTTTCCCATAAGCTTTAACAGACGGCGGTAGCTTCCCTCGCGGCTGAACCAGACCTCACAGTTTGCGGATACTTGGTAAAAATCAAGAAATTCAAAATAAATTTTGTTTTCTTTTTCATCAGTCCGCTTGGGAATCAGGCGGGTCACGGTGCCAGGGATGCTGTAGGCGCCCAGGTATTTCATGACGCTCACCCGCTTGTTGCCCTCCTGGACATAGAATTGGTTCATGTATTCAAATGCCACAATCGGATCCCGTATGCCCTCATCTATCTGGTAATCGTATAACGAGGACCACTTGGCAGCAAACTCGGATTTCTCCGGAAGAAGGGGCATGAAGTTGTTGGCGAAGGCATTGGTTCGGTCCTCCGCCTTTGTGCCCACCAGGCGAGAGAGCGGGATATCCATTGTCCCCAGACTTACGGTGGAAGCGATCTCCGAGTAGGATAGGATGTTGTCCAGCACAGGGAGATAGGGGTATTTTCCGCGGATCAGAGCCTCCTGATAGCGTCTGCGTCCCAGCTTCTGCGCTGCTGCATAATCAATAAGTGCCACTGTAAAACCTCCTTCTATGTAGTTGGAAAACAGGAAAAAGCATAGTCATAGGCGGGGGCAATGCCGCTTTTTCCCGCTGTTCGGAACGATTATTTTAGATTATAGCATAGTTTTATGTTCTTACGCAAAAAATATATGGACGATTGGAAAAAAATGAGAATTAGGTAGAGTTTCTCTTCATAAAATTGTATAATGTAGGAAAGAGGCACGCACGTCTGAGCAGAAACGAAAAAGGAGAGGAGGCATGCGTCATGTCAGATAAGATCACCCAGCTAAGGCAGATGTTGGATGAAAGCAAGTACACAGTGGCTCTCTGCGGCTCTGGTATGTTGGAGGAAGGCGGCCTGGAAGGGCTCAAGAAGCAGGACAGAGCTTACAGCATTGAGGAGAAGTACGGATGGGGCGTGGAGGAGATGTACACCAGCGTCTTCTACAACACCCGTCCGGAACGCTTTTTTGACTTCTATAAGAATGAGATCTTGGGCCATATTCCCAGGGAGACGGCTTCGGCGGGGGCGCTGGCGGATATGGAGCGGGCCGGAAAGCTTCAGTGCATTATTGATACCAATGTATATGAGCAGATGGAGCGGGCGGGATGCAGGAATGTGGTTAATCTGCACGGAAGCATTTATAAGAATCAGTGTCCCAGATGCAAGCGGATGTATCCCATGTCCTATATCCGGGAGTCCAAGCGGGTACCTCTCTGTGAGGACTGCAACGTGGCGATCCGGCCTCTGGTGTCCCTCACCGGGGAGATGGTGGACAGTCAGAATATGACCCGGACCACCCAGGAAATCGGACGTGCGGACGTGCTTCTGCTTTTGGGGACAACTTTGGCTTCCGAGGTATTTAAACAGTATGTGAAATACTTTTCCGGCCGGTATTTGGTGGTTATACATAAGGAGGCGCATTACACGGACACAGAAGCGGATCTGCTCATCATGGATTATCCCATGAATGTGCTGCCCCTTCTGCATTATGAAAAGGAGACAGGAGAAAACGCACAATGAAGACAGCACTGACGATTGCAGGCAGTGATTCCAGCGGAGGCGCGGGAATCCAGGCGGATATCAAGACTATGACGGTGCACGGCGTCTACGCCATGAGCGCCATCACGGCTCTGACGGCTCAGAACACCATGGGGGTCACAGGGATTATGGAGGTCACCCCGGATTTTTTAAAGGAGCAGCTGGACGACATCTTTACGGATATTTTTCCGGATGCGGTGAAGATCGGCATGGTGTCCTCAGGGGCTCTGATCCGGGTTATTGCGGACAGGCTTTCCTTTTACAAAGCAAAAAATATTGTGGTTGATCCGGTGATGGCGGCGACCAGCGGGGCCCGGCTCATCGACGAGGAAGCCATCGGTGTGTTAAAAGAGGCACTTCTTCCTATGGCGGCGGTGCTTACGCCCAACATTCCGGAAGCTCGGATCCTGTCGGGAGTCGAGATCGCATCTCCGGCAGATATGGAACGGGCGGCGCGCATCATCGGGGATACTTACGGCTGCGCCGTGCTGTGCAAGGGCGGCCACCAGCTCAATGACGCCAATGATCTTCTCTATAAGGCGGGCAGTTTCCGCTGGTTTGAGGGCAGGCGCATTGCCAATCCAAACACGCATGGGACAGGCTGTACTCTCTCCAGCGCGATTGCTTCCAATCTGGCGAAGGGACTCGACCTGGAGGAGGCAGTTCGCCAGGCCAAGGTCTATCTGTCCGGCGCTCTGGAAGCCATGCTGGACTTAGGCAGGGGAAGCGGGCCTATGAATCACGCATTTGCAGTTAAAGGAGAGTATGAGAAATGAGACGGTTTATGAGAGCGGCGGCGGCCGCAGTTTTGGCAATATCCGTGCTGGCAGGCTGCCAGCGGGGAGGTGGCGCATCCGCGGAGCAGACAGCACAGGAGACAGAGCAGGAGAGCACAGCGGTGCAGACAAAGCCGCAAGAGACTGCTGCGCCTGATAATGCCGGGGGCCTGGATCTGGCCGCCGCGGCAGGAACGCACCATGTAGAGATTGTGGTCAGAGACTATGGCACCATCTCGGTGGAGCTGGATGGGGATGCGGCCCCCATTACGGTGGCGAATTTTCTCGATTTGGCGGGAAGCGGATTTTATGACGGGCTGACCTTTCACCGCATCATCAGCGGATTTATGATACAGGGCGGTGATCCTCTGGGAACCGGGATGGGGGGATCGGACCGTGAGATCAAGGGAGAGTTTTCAGAAAATGGCGTGGAAAATAATCTCTCCCATACGCGGGGGGCGATTTCCATGGCGCGGTCCCAGCGGCCGGACAGCGCCAGCTCCCAGTTTTTCATTGTTCATGAGGACAGCCAGTATTTGGATGGACAGTACGCCTGTTTCGGCTATGTGACCGACGGTATGGAGGTGGTGGACGCCATCTGCGAGGATACGCCTGTAGAGGACAGCAACGGTACGGTGGCTGCCCAAAACCAGCCGGTGATTGAGCGCATTACAGTAGTGGACTGATGAAATAAGGAAAAGATACAAAGGAATCTGACCCTTCGGAAGGAATGCATGTTCCGGCGGAAGGGCCCGGTTCCTTTTTGATTGGACAGCCGCGCGGAAAAAATAATTCTTACATTTTCATGAGGAGTATTGAAAAACAGGGGATGAACTGGTATTCTTGGTAAATACTGAATGTTTGCAGCTATTTAGGAAGGCCCTATTATAATTTGAGGAAAGGATTTTTAATCTATGGTACTCTATAAAAGAAATGCGGGAAGGAAAGCGGCGGCAGCCTTGGGTGCGGCAGTATTTTTTGCAGCGGCTCTGAGTATGGTTTCCCTAGCTGAGGAGGGCGCGGATACATTTGTCACCGGTACCCGCGTAAACGGCATCGGCATCGGAGGCCTTGATGTGGAGGAGGCAAAAGAGCGGATTGAGGGTTTTTATGCCGGGGAATACACTCTGTCCATCAGGAAGCAGGGAGGAGGACAGGATCAGATCAAGGGAACGGATATTGATTATAAAGTGACGGTTCCCCAGGAACTTTCCGCTATTTTGGATGCCCAGAATGCTTCCGGGAGAAATTCCGGCCCTTCTGTGGACAACACCCATACCCTGGCTATGACCGGAACTTTCAGTCAGGAAAAGCTTGCAGCGGCGATACAGGCCCTGTCCTGCATCAGCGGGGCGGATATTACGGTGACTTCGGATGCGCATATATCGGCGTATGCGGAGGGAGAACCCTTTACCATCATACCGGCGGTCCAGGGAAATAATGTGGACGTGGAGAAGACCACGGCGCTTATCACCCAGGCGGTGCAGAGCGGGGAGACCTCCGTGGATTTGGAGGCATCCGGCTGCTATTACACCGTAAGCGTGTGGGAGACAAGCCCGGAGCTGACCGCCCTCTGTGATGCTATGAACCGGCTGCGCGAGCGGGAAATTCAGTATGTGTTCGGAGAAAATCGGGAAAGCCTGTCCGGCGAGGTTATGGCGGCCTGGATTACCGGCTCCCAGGGAGGCGTGCTCTCCTTTGACCAGGCGAAGATTACCGCCTATGTGACGGAGCTGGCTGCCCGGTATGATACGGCGGGGACAGCCCGGACCTTTACCACGGTTTCCGGGGCTGAAAAGCAGCTGACAGGCCCCTATGGATGGAAGATAGATGTGGCTGGGGAGACGGCGGCTCTGACCCAGCTGATTCAGATGACCGCTCTCTCGGGAGGCGGCCAGGCGGAAGGAACAGGCGAGGCCTCTGCCCAGACAGACGGGACGGCGGCTCCCGCATGGAACGGAAATATCCTGGAGCGCGAGCCCGTATATTCCGCAGCAGCCGCGGCCCGGGGGACGGACTGGGGCACTACCTATGCGGAGGTGGATCTGACCGGGCAGCATGTGTATATGATAAAGGATGGGGCAGTGGTCTGGGATGCGCCCTGTGTTACCGGAAATCTGTCAAAAGGATATGATACCCCGGCAGGCATTTACAGCCTGGCCTACAAGCAGAAGGACAAGGTGCTCCGGGGAGCCAAGCTGGCGGACGGAAGCTATGAGTATGAGAGCCCGGTGGATTACTGGATGCCATTCAACGGGGGCATCGGGTTTCATGACGCCAACTGGCGCGGTGAATTTGGCGGCGCTATTTACAAGACGAACGGAAGTCACGGCTGTGTGAATCTGCCTCCGTCCAAGGCGGCGGCCCTGTATGAATTGGTATATAAGGGAATGCCGGTTATCTGCTATGAATAAAGCCAGGGGGAAAGCGAAAAATGGCGCGTTCTGTGACAAAAGATATGACGGAGGGCTCTCCGCTAAAGCTGATTGTGGGATTTTTTATCCCCATGCTGTTTGGTCTGCTGTTCCAGCAGCTCTACAATATGGCCGACACCATCATCGTGGGCAAATGCCTGGGGGTGTCGGCCCTGGCCTCCGTGGGGGCCACCAGCTCCATTAATTTTATGATTATCGGATTCTGCACTGGGGTGTGCAGCGGTTTTTCCATCCCGGTGGCCCAAAAGTTCGGGGAGAGAAATGAAAAGGCTCTTCGGGGATTTGTAGCCAACAGCGGCTGGCTGGCCGCTGTTTTTTCTGTCGTGATGACGACGGCGGTCTGTCTGCTCTGCCGGAAAATCCTTTTGTGGATGCGCACACCGGAGGACATTTTTAATGGGGCGTACGCTTATATTTTTGTTATATTTATGGGTATCCCGGCCACCTATCTCTACAATATGCTCTCCTGTACCATGCGCTCTTTGGGGGACAGTACCACGCCGCTGGTATTCTTGTTCTTCTCCTCGGTGCTGAATGTGGGACTGGATTTCTTCTCTATCCTGGTACTGGGGATGGGGGTGGAGGGGGCAGCCTGGGCTACCGTGATCTCCCAGGCCGTGTCAGGCGTTCTCTGCCTTGTTTATATGAAGCGGAAGTTTACAATTTTAAAAATGCAGGGAGATGAGTGGAAACCCAGCCGTACGTATATGCGGACGCTCTGCGGCATGGGGATCCCCATGGGACTGCAGTATTCCATTACGGCAATCGGCAGCATCATTGTCCAGGCATCGGTCAATTCTCTGGGCTCTCTGGCCGTGGCCTCAGTGACCGCGGGGACAAAGATATCCGCCTTTTTCTGCTGCCCCTTTGACGCCCTGGGCTCTACCATGGCCACATTCGGCGGCCAGAATGTAGGAGCCAAGAAGCTGGACCGGGTAGACGCGGGCCTGCGGACCGGCTGCATGATCGGCTGTATTTATGCGCTGGCGGCGCTGGCGGTCCTCTGGTTCTTCGGCCGGTGGATTGCGATGCTGTTTGTGGATCAGGGTGAGACACAGATTCTGGACAATGCCCGCATGTTTCTGGTGGGAAATGCGGCCTTTTATATTCCGCTGGTGTTTGTAAATGCCGTGCGGTTTATGATCCAGGGCCTGGGCTATTCCCGGCTGGCTGTCATCGCGGGAGTCTGCGAGATGGCGGCCCGGTCTTTTGTGGGTTTTTGTCTGGTGCCGGTGTTCGGTTATGCGGCAGTGTGCATCGCTAATCCGGCAGCCTGGATCTGCGCGGATCTGTTCCTGATCCCTGCATACTGCCATGTGATGAAGGATCTGCGCCGTATCTTCAAAAATTAGGTATTGGAAAAAGGGACAAGGTATGCTATACTAAGCACATTAAGGCGTCTTGCCCCCTATGACGAGGAAGTCATGCCCTCCGGGTATACCGGCATGGATGGGTATGGCTTTTTTCTTAAAGATGGTGTCCTTCCCTGCGGACGGGCAGAGGGGGAGGAGGCCCTTTAGAGCTATTTACCGTTTAGAAGAGGAGAGAGCGATTATGAAAAAGAGTATGAGGAAACTGACGGGCTTTGCTGCTGCCGGCATACTGGCAGCCGGCCTGCTCACCGGCTGCGGAGGGAGCACGGAACAGACAGAGGCGCAGACGACAGCGGCGGCCGCCGCAGAGGGGCAGACCGAGGCTGCCGGAGGGGAGGCTTCCCAGGAGGCAGCTGCTGACACCGGGGAGAGGAGAACCCTTCGGGTGGCCATGGAGTGCGCCTATGCGCCTTACAACTGGACTCAGCCTGATGATTCCAACGGCGCGGTGCCCATCGCGGACAGCAATGAGTATGCCTACGGCTACGACGTAATGATGGCGAAGAAAATCTGCGAGGAGCTTGGATGGGATCTGGAGATCGTCCGGCTGGACTGGGATTCCCTGATTCCCGCAGTGACCACAGGGCAGGCGGACTGCTCCATCGCCGGACAGTCCATCACCCAGGAACGCCTGCAGGCGGTGGATTTTTCTGAGCCCTATTATTACGCAACCATTGTTACCCTGGTGAAAGAGGGCAGCAAGTATGAGAATGCCACCAGCGTAGCGGATCTGGCGGGTGCTACCTGCACTTCCCAGCAGAGCACCATCTGGTATGATACCTGCCTGCCGCAGATTCCGGATGCCAACATTCTGGCCGCTACAGCCAGCGCACCGGACATGCTCATGTCCTTAAACGCAGACAAGTGCGACCTGGTGGTTACGGATCAGCCCACAGGCAAGGGCGCCCTGGTGGCTTACCCCAACTTCAAGATGCTTGAGTTCGGCGGCGGGGAGAATGATTTCCAGGTGACGGACGAGGATATCAACATCGGTATTGCCATGAAGAAGGGCAACACTGAGCTGAAGGAGGCTATTGACAGCGTGCTCAGCCAGATGACAGCGGATGATTTCTCCGCCATGATGGACGAGGCCATTTCCGTGCAGCCCCTGGCTAACTAGCGGATTTTTAGCATATTTTGACAAGCAGCGCTCCGGCGCAGGTGTGCGCGGTGCGCACACCTTTTTAATTACAAAGGAGGCACAATACCTATGCCAACAGATTTTTATGGCCGCGTCATGATGGTTTTCCAGAGATACGGCATGTCCATGCTCCAGGGGGCGGGCACCAGCCTGCAGATCGCCCTGGTGGGAACCCTGGCGGGATGCATCATCGGCTTTGCCGTGGGCCTCGTCCAGACAATCCCCGCAGAGAAGGGGGACAACCCGGTGAAGCGGGGCATTCTCTGGGTGATTAAGTTTATCCTGAACGCGTACGTGGAGTTTTTTAGGGGAACGCCCATGATGGCCCAGGCTATGTTCATTTGGTACGGGCTCATGCCCCTTCTTGGGATCAACGCTACCATTCAGCAGGCCGCGTACTTTATTTTGTCTATCAACACCGGCGCCTATATGGCGGAGACGGTCCGGGGCGGCATCCTGTCCATTGACCCGGGACAGACGGAGGGGGCCAAGGCCATCGGCATGACCCATGTGCAGACTATGCTTTACGTGATTCTGCCCCAGGCCCTGCGCAACATCATGCCCCAGATCGGCAACAACCTGATTATTAATATCAAGGACAGCTGCGTGCTCTCCGTTATCGGTGTGGCGGAGCTGCTCTACAAGACAAAGGCGGCGGCCGGGGCCCTTTATATGAATTTTGAGACGTATACCATTACCATGATCATGTACTTTATCATGACATTCACCTGCTCCCGGATTCTGCGCTGGTGGGAGAAGCGGATGGACGGAGCAGAGAATTTTGATCTGGCCACCACGGATACCCTGGCTCACACCAGCGGCATGACCCATTATCCGGATCCCAAGGGAAAGAAGGAGGATGCATGATGAAGGGAGAGACTATTTTACAGATCCGCCATTTGAGCAAGACATTCGGCACCAACCCGGTGCTGAAAGATATTGATTTCCAGGTGGACAGCGGGGATGTGACCTGCATCATCGGGGCTTCAGGATCCGGTAAATCCACCCTGCTGCGGTGCCTGAACCTGCTGGAGACCCCAACCACAGGGGAGATTTTGTACCATGGCCAGAATATCGCCGGGCGGGGGGTTAATGCGCCCCAGTACCGCTCCAAGGTGGGCATGGTGTTCCAGAGCTTCAATCTGTTTAACAACATGACGGTGCTGGAAAACTGCCTGATCGGCCAGATAAAGGTTTTAAAGAAAAATAAGGAGGAGGCCCGGAAGAATGCCATGTATTACCTGGAAAAGGTGGGCATGGCGCCCTACATCAATGCCAAGCCACGGCAGCTCTCCGGAGGCCAGAAGCAGCGGGTAGCTATTGCACGGGCCCTGGCTATGGAGCCGGAGGTCCTCCTCTTTGACGAGCCTACCTCGGCCCTGGATCCCCAGATGGTGGGAGAGGTGCTGGAAGTTATGCGCAAGCTGGCCGAGGAGGGACTGACTATGATTATCGGGACCCATGAGATGGCTGTTGCCCCGGATGTGTCCAGCCATGGGGACTGTAGGGCCGGCCGGGTCAGTTGGGGGGAGGG